>JAGGXW010000056.1 GCA_021162815.1 Thermoplasmata archaeon
AGGGGAAAAGCCCTGATGATGTGGCAGATAAATTTAACCGTCTTTTATACATAATTCCCGAGCAGATAGCCATCTCTGCAAACAGCCCGATAATAGGGGGAGAACATCTTGACTACAGCGAGGCAAGGCTGATGCTGTATGAAATAGCGGATGGTTGCAGAGCTGGAATGCCAAAAATACCCAAGTACCCAATATCCCTGATGGAATATGGGGAGTATGTTTCCTCTTTTGAACCAATAATGGCCACCTCCCTAACAGATATGATAAAGGAGAGGCACGAAGATAACAGAATAAGACTGGAGATACCTTTCAGGGTGGAGAATAGAGTGTACCCAACCCAGTGCACGGTAAGGGAGAATATGGCACTTCTGGAATACATAATGGGAAGGCTGAAATACGCTCAGAGATGGAGCAGACAGGATTTTCCACCTCTTAAGGAAATCGAGATGAACAGAATGGAAGCGATAAGAAACTCGCTCAATGGGAAATTCATATGGAATGGCAGAGGAATAGAAATAAAAACTCACATGATGGAGGCGATAAACAAGGCGGGGAAGGGCATAAAAAGCCTGGATGCAGAGGCTAAATATCTGGACATTCTGAGGAGAAGAGTAAGAAAAAGGAAGACGGCAGCGGATGTCATAAAGAGATGGTATGCGAAGGGAGATGATACCGAGGAAAGAATTGCAAATCTTGTGGAAAAGGTATGGGAAAAAACAAGGAAAAACCAGCCCCTCATATAGTTATGCCCTTCTTTTTCATTTTATCAAGTATTTCGGATTTTCTGTATTTTATGTTATCTCCCTCCAGAGGCTCAATGATTTCTGCACCATCAAAGGGAAGTAGCCATGCAACAGTTGTTCCAGGCCTTACCAGTGGTTGAGTTCTTATACCAACTACAACACCATTATCTATAGCCCTCACATATTTTTTTTCTCCGCTGAATGGTATTCTTATATATCCCACATATTCTCCTTTCTTTACCACATCCCCAGGGGAAACATAAGGAATGAATATTCCTCCTCTTTTAGCACCTATTTCCTCATATCCTGTCAGTACAACCTGCTTTTCCGGCATGATGGCGTGGCCATCTATCATTCCAAAATATTTCATGAAATTAAATACACCCTTCATCGCCTCATTTATATAATACTCATCCACCACTCCCGCAACTCCATTTTCGAAACATACAATATGCTTTCCTATTTTTTCAGCCTGTATGTTGAGCATACCCTCTGCCCCATCATGATGAAATATAATATCTGTACCGAGGGCCATTGAATATTCAATGGGCTGATCTATGTCATTAAATTTCCTAACTCTTGGATGGGACATCAAAAGATGGCCCTTCATGCCAGTATGTAGATCAATACCAAAATTCACTCTTTTTACAAATTTATGGAAAAAACAGTGGGCGATGCGCTGGGTTATGCTTCCTTTATCATCCCCTGGAAAGAATCTGTTCAGGTCTTTTCCATCCACAGGGTCAAATCTATTTCTGGCCCTGAAGGCTATGGTATTGACAATTGGCACACCAACTATTGTTCCTCTCAATTTCCTGATATCAATTGCATCAAAAACTCTGTTTATCACCTCTATTCCATTCAATTCATCTCCATGAATCGCAGCATTCAGAAGCATGATGGGTTTATCCTGTATGCCCCTCATAACAAAATAGGGTATTATAACAGGAGTGCTGTCCTCAAGTTCAGTGCATTTTATAATTCCCTTACGAACCTCTCCTTCCCCGATATCAAGGTTTATCTTTTCCATTTTTTATGGCATATGTTTTTTGATATATAAACATGCTGATTTTAACTATAACCTCCCTTCTTCCGCCGCATTTTTGCAATTGCAATCCCTATTATCCGGAATATCTCTTATCGCTTCATCCACAATTTTATCCACATATGGTTTTAATTTCTGATAAACTCTCTTTATCTCGTCTATGCTCAATCTCTCCTGCATGCCTGCCGCATAATTTGAGACTACGCAGAGAGAAGCATAGCATATTCCCTGTTCCCTTGCCAGTATTGCCTCTGGCACAAGAGTCATTCCAACAACATCACCAAACTTGCTGAACATCCTTATCTCTGCCTTTGTTTCCAGCCTTGGACCATTTGTTGCAACATATATTCCCTCATTCACCTCAACATACTTTCTTGCCTTTTCAACCAGCAGTTTTCTGATAACAGGACAGAAGGGTATGGTCATATCTATATGAACAGTAACATCATTGAAAAAGGTGGATTGCCTTCCTGTAAAATCTATAAAATCGTCAGGAACGAAAATGCTGCCAGGTTTTATACTCTTTTTCATACTGCCGACAGTGCTTACTCCAATGATTGCTTCGACACCAATATTTTTCATTGCCATTATGTTGGCGTGATATCTAACCCTATGTGCTGGAAATTCATGGTTTTTTCCATGACGGGAAATGAAGAATATGTCTCTACCATATTTTTTAAAGTGTATTGTTTCAACTTTCCCATAATCTGTCTCGATTTCGATTTTTCCTCCCTCAATTGAATAAAAACCCGTTCCTCCTATAACGCCTATTTTCATATTTCCTCCCACTCCTTGAGTATGGAATCCCACCTAAAACTATCTATTTCTTTCACCTTTTCCAAGGTCCTTATAATTCTCTCATAACCCTTTCCAAGTGTTCTTATTCTAACCTTTGCCACTATATCACAGTTTCCTGTAACTGCTGCAACATTTGTTATGCCCTTTATCTCCCATATTTTTGAAATTACTTTGCTGGCCTCATATCCACTTTTCAGACGAATAAATAGATATCCCTTTACCTCTGTCAGAGCAAATGATATTAC
Source organism: Thermoplasmata archaeon (assembly GCA_021162815.1). Taxonomy (GTDB): domain Archaea; phylum Thermoplasmatota; class E2; order UBA202; family JdFR-43; genus JAGGXW01. Next base: position 2,832 of record JAGGXW010000056.1, read on the forward strand.
TCCCATGACAACCAAGATTATTCCCATTATTTTTATTATTGCATGGAGCGATGATTCAAAGACAACTATGTGAAGTGTGTCTGCAAGAAGCAACGAATAAGGAATCGAGAATGCTATGCTCAGAGATGTTACTGCCTGCGTGACGCTCGCTTTACCCATACCCAAGGCTCTTATGTAAAGTATGTATGCAAAGAAGGTAACACCCATTGAGAGAAATAGCCAATGCCAGTATTTCATTGCCTTTATTGCATTCATGACATGATTGGTGCCGGTAAAAACATCTATTGAATAAAGAATGGCAAAGGTGATGACTGTTGTAAAAACAAGGTTCCAGAACCTTATATTTATTGAATCGTTATATTCTCCATCAAATTTCATCAACTTAAGTTTTCTCTGATATATGGAAAATAGCACCCAAGATGGATTTAGAACAAGGAAAACAATGGCAAGCCCGAGCCAGTTTATCTCTCCTTTTAATGAAAGAGATGCCAGCACCGCACCAAAGGTAACTATCATGGCAGATTCAACTTCCGCGAGCGTTGGAGCATTCTTTTCCGCAAGAGATTCAATCACCAACAAATAAAGAATAACAATCTGATAAAATGAAAGAAATGATGATGGTTCCTTATATAGAGAGATTATCATGAAATAAGCTATTGTTGTCACAGCATTTCCAAAAGCTGCTACTATATGATATTTAAGCTCCTCCTTTTTAACAAGCCTCAACTTTTTAAAGGATGGGTCAATCCTTGAGCCTATGGATTTTTTATTTATGGGCAATGAAAGAAATGCTGAGATGAGAAATGTTATAGGAACGCCAGCAATAAAAACAACAAGGCATAATGTCCACGGGTCTGTTATTACAGAATTGGAAATGTAAGAATCAATGGTGGTTACACCCGAGGAAATGAGTGCCGATGTGGCACCGAGAATGTAAAACAGGTATTTTTTCCTTATTCTTATCCTCATATTTCGATCTCTTTCTCTATAACCTGTGTGTTTGTCCTCTTAACCCCTTTTATTGAATGAATTTTGTCTGTGAGTTCCATCAGCTCTTCTAAAGAATTCACTCTCGCTTTCACAATTATATCATAATCTCCTGCAACAACAGCAATACTTTCTGCATTCTCAAGATTCCTCATCTCTTCAAGCACAGCCTTTAAGCTTCCAACATAGGTCAGCACAAGAATATAAGCCTTTATCATTATCCGATAAATTCATGCCCAGATTAAAAATTTTTGTTATTTTTAATTCACAGAAACAATATGTCAATGGTATCATATGCAAAATCATCATTTCTGCCATATGCCTTAACCATCACATTATGCTTACCTGCCATTTTCAAATGCCAAGTATATGGAGGATTAATGGTATCATTAATATCCTTGCCATCCACATACACAGATACTTTCACCGCATCATGAACATATGCCCGCATATCTATTCCTCCAATCACAACATTTTTACTCCATGGCATTATAGCTCTTCCATTGACATATATCATTTCGTAAAACTTATTTGGTATGGATATTATGCATGCAAGTTCATCAACTGGAGGAAGATTTTCGATTCCACATATCCATGCTATGCTCCTTCTTATCATCCACCAGTTATATGACCACGGAGTTTCACTTCCCCCTACCCATTTATAAAGATATTCCTGTTTGAAGAATTTAAAAGCACTTCTCCCCAGAAATTCCTCCACATGTCCTCCTATTTTGGTTATTTCTTCCGGATGGGGGCCAAATATTACAACTCTTCCTTCGCCATATCGAGTTGCTATTGCAGCATATTCTCCCTTTATATCTGTTGTTATATTCCCGTCCATATACCATTCTCCATCTTTCTTATACCAGTGATGTATTGGAGCAACATCGCTTATTTCCTCTCCATAGATAGCCAAAGGGATTATCTCATCCTCGTATCCCGGTACAGGATACATGCCGGGGCCGCCCTCATATCTTATTATTCTGGGATTATCTGGGGAAGCAGAAACGATGGGATGATCTGTGAGATTGCATTTTACCGGCACTCCCCCCTCCATCCCACCTGTCTTGTATAAATACTGCCATTCTTGGTTCTGATCATCATTTATATACACCTTTGCAATTCCAAGAACCGCTCCATTTATTACCCTGTCAATCGTGCTGGATGGATGCTCATAACCCATGGATGCCTCATTGGCTCCTCCGCATACCCCAAAATAGCCTCCTCCATTCGCAACAAATTCCCTTACCTGCTTTTTCCACAGATTTATATTCCCGTGCAAATATTGCCTCCCGCTTGCACCTATGGCAAAAACATCATATTTTTTAAGCCTACCCGCAAGAACACCCACCCCATCTATCTGCCTAACCGAGAATATGTATATCCTGCCATCGGCCTTCCATCCATATCTCATCGTCGTTTCCAGTGCCTTAACAGCAGGAACAACAGATGGATAAACCGCAATTTTTTTGTAAACAATTTTTTCGTTATTCGCATCTCCCATATATGGAGTTGTAAGAAGCAAAACAGAAATCAGTGCAATTACAGCTCCGGATTTCATAAAAATACAATACTTTTCCATTAAATTAAATTTTGCCAAAATAAAACACTATTTAAATATCTCTTGAATTACACTTGTGATTGCGAGGAAATCTGCACTTGTGGTGCTCACAAATGGATTAACAGGGTTGCTCAACTACGTTGCTTTATATGTAATAGCTCGATTTTACATCTTTCCAAAATTCGCAATCGGTTTGCTTAATTTCTCAATAGGGTTTGCAGCAATATTCAGTATAATTGCAAATCTTGGATTTCCATCAGCCCACATCAAAAGAGTTTCTGAAGGTAAAGACATTGGAAAATGCAATGCAACATTCTTCACCATAAGACTCGTTTTAATCTCCCTTATGACCATAGCCACCTTTTCCTCCATATTCATATGGAGGCATGTACTTCACAGAGGATTTCAATCAGAACTGCAGGAAATTTCGGTATATATCATGCTATCCTACTACATTCTTCTTGCTCTCTCCCAAAATTTTACTGTAACTTACAGAGCAAAAAAGGAGATTGCTATATCTCAGCTACCCATGGTATTTGAAGCCACTGCAAGAACTCTTGCCACCATCTACTTTGTTTTCATGAACTATCCCGTAATATATATAGTTTATACATACATCATAGGTGGATTTATTCTTTTTCTCTCATCTTACTATTTCTTTAAAGAACCCGTGGAAAAACCAAATAAGGAGATTTTTCTTTCCTATCTTAAATTTGCAATTCCTGTATCCTTGGCCAGTGTCTCATACATTATTATGACAAATCTTGATAAGGTTCTGGTTCAGCTCTTCTGGAGTTACAACGAAGGTGCAGATTATTTCTCCATTGTGAGAATATCAAGATACATAAATAACATAACGGTGGCATTTGGCATGCTCCTTCTGCCAACCATCTCATATATGGCAGTTATGGATAGGGGAAAAGAGCTGAAAGAGCTTTCAATAAAAGCAGAGAGATACCTCAGCATGATTCTGATGCCCATAGTGTTTATCATGATATTTCTTGCAAAGCCCATAATTCATATAATGCTCACAGACAAGTTCTACACGGCAATTCCAATACTTCAGATACTCCCTCTATTTGCTCTCTTCGATGCACTCGAAAGACCTTACGGAACACAGCTTCTTGGCCTTGACATGCCAAAATTTTCAAGAAACAGGATGCTATTAATGCTCTCCATAAACACAGTTCTGAATATTATCCTCATCCCAAGAGATATACGATCCCTTAACATCCGTCTTGCCGGCATGGCGGGGGAAGGCGCCGCCATCGCAACAGTGGTGGCATATTTTGCAGGGCTTGTATATACAAGGATTGTGGTGTATCGGTTGAATAAAACAGGATTTAACTTTGCAGTAATAAAACATTTTTTCGCCGCCATAATATCTGGAATGATTTCAAATTACATATTTACCAGAATTTACATAATCTCGAGATGGTATGAGCTTGTTTTTGCGGGCATTGTTGCATTAGCCATATATGTTGCCATACTTGCAATTATTAGAGAATTCAGAAAGGAGGACATGGAGCTTTTCCTTGATACTGCAAACCCACTAAAAATGTTTGGATATATAAAAGATGAAATAAACAGCAAGAGAACTAAATGAGCTTTTCAGGACAGAATTCTCTTCTGGCGCATGTGGCACATTTTTCCTTGCTCCTGTGATTTCTGTGAGCCTCTCCTCTCTCCATGTCTCTAAGAATATTCTCTCTTATCTTCATAACAGCTTTCTTCCATTTCTCCTCATAAGGAATGCGAAACTGTCTGTTCCTGTATTTCAGTATTCCATATGGGGGAGGAGAACCATATTTATCCTCTATTATCATGCAATATGCTATAATCTGCATTACATGAGAAAAGTAAGGGTGCTCACTATCTCCGCTTTTCTCTTCTACAGGAATATAATCCTCATTCAGTCTTATTATGTAATCTGGTTTACCTTTTATTCCATATTTTTCAGATACAATTTCTTCTCCTTCATATGCAGCTCCTATGTACTCTATTTCCCCAGTTAAGGGCATGTACCTTACCTTCTTCTCTATCAATTTTTCAGATACAGAAAGAGAATGAAAGAACAGTATATTTGCAGATATCACCCACAGCAATGCAACTATTTCAACAAATCTTCCCAGCTCTGGATTTCTTGGAATTCTTAACAGTATGGAGATTAAAGCAAGGATTATCGCCCCTATGGATGAAATCAGTATTACCTTTTCGTACCTTGGTTTCAGTATGCTATCTACCTTTGAATGCTTGTAAAGAAAGAAGAGAGAGTTATAGAGCCATAAAAATGAAAGGATGATGAAAAAAGAGTTCCACGTCTCTTCCATGCCTGTATACATCAATGCTATTCCTGATATAGCAGCCAGAGTTGCTGTAACAGAAATGGCAAGGGATGCTTTCTCATAAACCTCCAGAATTTTTTCCTTTTTGGCAATATCTTTAAGTTCCTCTTCCGCCTGCCTGTGCCTTGCCACACCACCTTCTGAGACCACCTTATGTTTCTTGCTGAGCCACCATGAGAGAGGGCAATAAGCGTATTTTTCTATATCTCCAGCGGATACATATTTCACCTGTATGAAATAAATTGAGGGTTAAAAAACATTATTGAATTTCTAATTCACGCTCAAAATTTTTTATGGCATCATTCATCTCGCTATATTTTTCATCAAGACATTGCTTTATCCATCCCTTCACCTCTCCAGGAGGGATGGCAACATATGTGTAGTAATAACCCCCCTTCCCAATTATATTTCTCTTTCTCTTTATCATCATGCAATCCATAAGTTTCTTTAAACTTCTCTGTATTGTACTTCTATCCTTTCCGAATTTATCGGCTATTTCCTCCACTCTTTTTTCGCCATACAGGAGGTATTTATATATCTCCATGTCCTGCGAATTGATATTAAAAATGCACTGCATGACATCCTGGCATCTCATTATCAGCTAAATGTTTTGACATATATATCGGTTGTGCAAAAATTCTGCAAAAACATTTAAATACCATCTTAATTTTAGGCATGGACGAAATTCAGAAAATAAGAGCAAGGATATTGCAGAGGTTAATGGAAACAAAAGATGAGCAAAAACTTCCCGCCAGACCAATTCATGTTTCGGAGCAAGAGTTCAACGAAATGATATCAAAGTATGATACTGTGGTTGTTGACTTCTGGGCACCATGGTGCCAGCCATGTAAGATAATAGAGCCCATGGTGGAAAGGCTGGCAAAAAAATATAAGGGAAAGGTGGTATTCCTGAAGGTGAATGTGGATAGGAATAAGAAGATTGCCATGAAATATAGAGTAATGAGTATTCCAACAATAGGGCTGTTCAAAAACGGAAGGCTTGTGGACAGACAGATTGGAGCAATACCTTATGATATATTTGATTCATGGGTGGGGCGATTCGCATGAGGAGGATACTATTCATACCCGTAATTTTGCTTCTCCTGTTAAGTGGAGCAATGACAGGATGCATAGATAACAAAAATGAAGGCAATGTGAGCACCGGAATAAAATGGACAGACTATGAAAAGGGAATGGAACAGGCAAATGAAAGTAAAAAACCTGCCATATTGTATTTCTATTCTCCAAAACTCTCGATATGCAAGGATGCTGAAAATAAAATTTTTTCAAATGATGAGGTAAAGAAGGAAACAGAAGATTTTGTTATGATAAAAATAAATGTGGATGAAAACAAGAATTATGATATCCTTACCTCTTTCAGATTTCAGTATATGGCATATGTTCCCACAGTTATATTTTTAAATGAAAGTGGAGTAGAGCTTCACAGACTGATTGCATATGACTTCTATAATCCTGATAATGTGAGGGAGAGCATAACAAACTTCATAAAAAATATGGAGAAGGCAAAGGAAGGAAAAATATGGGGAGATGACTTCACTTTTGTTACTCTTGATGGAGGCATAAAACATTTAAGCGATTTTAGAGGAAAGGTTGTTATAATAGATTTGATGGCAACATGGTGTGGCCCATGCAGAATGCAGATGGCAGAACTGGAGAAAGTGCTGTCACACTACAAGGAGGATAATGTTCTTCAAATCATATCCATAGATGTGGATAGCAGGGACACTGCAGATGAAATAAAATCAACATTCGGAGACCACATAAATGAATGGGCCTTTGGAATGGACATGTACGGCGTTTCCAAAAAACTTGTTCTTGAAGGAGCAATACCCACTCTTGCAATATACGATAGACATGGAAGGATAATGTATCTGCGTCCTGGCTTAATACAGTCCCAGCAGCTAATATCAATTCTAAACGAAATAATACCCTTGTAATTCAATGCGAGGGGCCGGATTCGAACCGGCGACGGCCTGCGCCAGCAGATCTTGAGTCTGCCGCCTTAACCTGGCTTGGCTACCCTCGCTGAATTGAGATTGAGGATGAGTTTTTAATTTTTGCTCAAATTGAGAGAGGTATGCTTTTTCCTGAAAAAATATTTTTTACTATGTCCCTGAAACCGTCGAAACCCACATATCTGCCTATAACTCCTTTTGCTCCATTTCTCACAGCTTTGGCAGCAAGCTCGGTTTTGAACCATGCTGTGAATGCATAGATGTTTGCTTCTGGGTCCATCTCCATTATTCTTCTTGTAGCCTCAGCTCCATCTATGCCGGGCAGATTCAAATCCATTATCACAATGTGGGGCTTTTTATTTTTCTCCTTCAATTTCTTATACAGACTCACTCCCTCCTCTCCAGTGGAGGCAAAATGAATTTCAAGGTCAAGAGGAGAGAGATATTCCTTTATGAGCTCCTGAATGGGCTTCTCATCTTCCACAACAAGCATGACCTTACTCATAACAAAAGAAAATAGAGGCAAGAGGTTTTTAATATTTTCTATTGCTCCATTATTGCCATGAATCTGGGGCTTCCCATCCATATCTCATGAGGTAGCATGAATGAATGGAAGGATATGTTCACTGGCATGGGTGCTATGAAAGATGCGTTGCTGTTCATTCCTATGGTTGTGGCATCAACATTGCCGCTCTCCACCATAGCAACGCTTCCAGAGCCAGAAAAAATTGTTGCAATCATAAATAAAGCCACCCCGGCTGCCACAATCCTTTTCATGATAATATAGCCATAATGATATAAAATCATTTTTGTTGAACGAATCTTTTGTTATTTTTCCATTTTCTATTCTTTTTTAATTTTACATCATATTAATTACTGATCGATTATCCCAATTTTCCCGAAAATGCCCATCTTTCCTGCTATTCCCACGAGTATCTCCAGGTCTCCATCATTGTCTATATCTGCGATCGCCGCGCCCCCATAACCAAACATTCCAAATGGACGGGGCCACTGTTTAAGCAACTTTCCTTGATAATTAAGTACAAACAACCCGTGACACCACGCAACTGCAATTATTTCCAAGTGCCCATCTCCATCCAAGTCCGCCAGATAAGGGCAAAATTCTGCTTTTGCTGGAGCGCCACTGAGTGGACCTGTTTTAAAATAAAATTTTGGAAGAGGCTTTTTCCATAACAGCTTTCCATTATTTTTCAAAGCATATATTGTTCCATTTATGTCTCCAAATACCATATCCACTTTCCCATCATTATCCAAATCCCCAATTGCAACCGGCCCAAATATAGAATGACCTGGCTCAAATTTCCATATTAGCTTTCCATTGTGATCCAGGCAATATACTGCAGACCAATTTGGTTTATCGTAGAGACAGGCAGTTACAATAATTTCTTTATAACCATCATCATTTACATCATAAACGGTTGGATTGAAAAGTAATCTTCTAAATCCTCCAGGATATATGGGTTGGAGACCGCCTTTGGTTACATATTTCCATATTAAGTTTCCATCACTATTTAAGCAATAGATACACATATCGTGGGATGTGAATATTATCTCTGACTTACCGTCATTATTTATATCAGCTACTGCAGAAGGATATTGCACCCATGAATAAGCCTGGTATTTCCATAGTGTCTTTATCCCACCATCATTATATGAAAGAGCATACAGATCATTTCCTCTTTTATCATCACCAAGCAATCCAACTAAAATTTCATCTTTTCCATCACCATTTATATCGGCTGCTCTTGCCTCTCCAAGAGGAAAACCTCCTTCGGGATTTTTCCATTCAGCAATCAGATTACCATCCTTATCAATAATTCTTAAACCAGAATTATTACTTTCAAAAATGTTATCACTTGATACAATAACCTCGTAATTTCCATCGCCGTTTATATCTCCAAGTTCCGGAGACATGTATGTATCCGGAGCGTTTATCTTACATTTCCAGTCAACTCTCCATCCATTTTCGATAGCATATACATATCCAGTTTGCGTTCCGAATATTATTTCCGGTTTTCCATCATTGTCTATATCTGCAACTTTTGGTTCGCCGGTTCCCATACCTATCAGATGCTTACAGAATAAGTTTTTCATTCTATATCTAAGGATGCTTCCTTTACCAACTGCTGGAGTGAATCCCGTATTTTGAATGTCATATCTTGTATGAATCCATGCATTATTTTTATTCATTGTAACGGTTTTTTCAATTTCTACATTTATTTCAACCTTCTTCATATCAAACGTACCAAGTGTTAACCAATTCAATAATCCATGACTGGACAGATTTCCAAATAACGCATCCAAGGGATGGGATGGAAAACACATAAACCATACCATTACCTTCAATGTTACATATTCTCTTCCATCAGATTTAAAAGATACATTTGTTTTTAATGTGCCCATATAAGTTTTCTCTTTTTTGCTCGTGGTAAAAATTTTGTTACCTCCAATTTTTTCCCCATCTAAATATACCAAGAAACCTGTGGCCATAAAACGAGGTATCTTCTTTCCGAATAAATAAAATAGAGAGTAGTTCATCTCCACTGTTCCGTTAACGATTCCATTTCCACCATTCCACTCCACTTTTTTATTATGGAGGAAAAGATTATGATCTATAAAGCCAAATCCTCCCATCACTCCAAATACCTCTCCAATATTCGCTATATTTTCATCTTCTGCGCTATAACTGGCTCTGTTTTCAAAAATTGCTTGAGTATTTGATAGCATCAATACACCAATCAGAATAAAAGGTATTTGCTTCCTAATGAACTTGAACATACAAATAAAAAATAAAAAGGATTAAAAGTTTTTACCAATAGGTGAGTAATGGTTGGCATGTTGAATAAATGCCAATTCATGGAAATCTCATGGCATGAAAATATTATAAACCTCTATTAACCCTTCTATTGATGATTACTCGGCCAACCCATCTTATAATTTTTTTGGTGAAAAGCGAAGCACAAAGTAACATTTTATAAGGTGTATGCTATATACATCAATGCATCCTGAACTTCAAAAAATGCTTCAGCTTGATTTCTTCAAGGAGGAGGGATTTGTCAGGAGGAAATGCAAAAAATGCGGAGCTTACTTCTGGAGTAGAGAGGATAGAGACACATGCAATGAGTATCCATGTGAGGGGTATTCATTCATCAACTCACCTGTGGGTAAAAAAATGGATATCAATGAAATGAGAAATGCTTTTCTAAAATTCTTCGAAAAACATGGACATACCATCATTCCTCGCTACCCTGTGGTGGCAAGATGGAGAGATGATATATATCTCACCATAGCAAGCATAGCCGACTTTCAGCCACATGTTACAAGTGGTGAGGTTCCACCTCCAGCCAATCCTTTGGTAATATCTCAACCGAGTATAAGGCTCAATGACCTTGATGAAGTTGGGAGGAGTGGAAGGCATCTCACAATGTTTGAAATGATGGGACATCATGCCTTCAACAATCATGACAAGGTATACTGGGCTGAAGAGACTGTGAGATACTGCGACGGATTTCTCCGCAGCATAGGTGTGGAAAATGTGGTATATAAAGAGGCGGAATGGGCAGGAGGCGGCAACGCGGGAGCCTGTCTGGAGGTTATAGTAAATGGCCTTGAGGTGGCTACTCTTGTTTTCATGAATCTTAAGGAAAGTGAAGAAGGAAAATATGAGGTGAAAGGCACAAGATATGACGAGATGAATACAAAGGTTGTTGACACCGGTTATGGGCTGGAAAGGCTTGTGTGGCTCGTTAATGGAAATGAAACGATATATGATGCCGTCTTTCCCTATGCCATAAAAGCAATCGGAGAACATGAGAAGATGGAGTATGTATATGCCATTGCGGATCATACAAGGGCACTGGCATTCATGCTGGGAGATGGTGTGGTGCCATCAAACACTGGTGTGGGATACCTTGCAAGGCTTTTAATAAGAAGAACTCTCCGTTTTCTTGATAAAATTGAGAGCAACAGAAGCATATATGAGATACTTAACACCCATATTTCCTATCTTGCCCCTCATTTTCCAGAACTTGGAAAGGAAAGGGATAGAATAAAGGAAATTCTGGAAATAGAGACTGAGAAGTATTATGAGACGATGAAAAGAGGCAGGGCGATTGTGAAGAAATATGCCAGCAGAGGAAGGATAGGCATAAAAGAGTTAATAGAGCTGTATGACTCGCATGGAATTCATCCGGAGGTTGTAAAGGAAATGGTGGATATTGAGATTCCTCCCGATTTTGAATCAATGGTGGCTGAAAGACATTCGAGGGCAGAGAGGAAGAAGAAAGAACAGAAGGAATATGATATTGAAACAGAGATGCTGTACTATGAAAAGGATTATGAAAAGGAATTTGATGCTGAAGTCCTGCTGGCAGAGAATGATTTTGTTATACTGAACAGAACTCTCTTTTATCCTGAAGGGGGAGGAGAGAGATATGACACAGGCTTTCTGATTCAGGATGGAAAGAAGTATAGGGTAAAGAAAGTTGAAAAGGCAGGAAAGGCAATTCTTCATTATGTGGACGGAAGAATGAAAAAGGGGAAAGTTCATGGAATAATAGACTGGGAGAGAAGATATGCCATGATGCGCCATCATACTGCAACGCATATAATAAACGCCGCCGCCCGCATGACACTTGGCAGCCATATATGGCAGGCTGGGAGTGATCTTGATGAAAAAGAGGCAAGACTGGATGTGACACATTACAAAAGGATAGGAGAGGAGGAGATTAAGAAAATAGAGAGGAGGGCAAATGAAATTGTTTTTTCCTCCCATCCTGTGATTAAGAAGTTCATGAGGAGAGATATTGCTGAAAAGGAATATGGCATGAGGCTGTATCAGGGAGGTGCTCCAAAGTCAAGCATACTTAGAATTGTGGACATACCCGGCATAGATGCTGAGGCATGTGGAGGAATGCATGTGAATAACACGGGAGAGATAGGCATTATAAAGATAATAGGTACGGAAAGAATACAGGATGGGGTGGAGAGAATAAGGTTCTGTGCAGGATACAGAGCAATAGAATACATAGAGGATAGAGAAAAAATCTTGAGGAAAGCATCTGAGTTGCTCCAGACAGAGCCAAATAAGATAACTGTGGCAATAGAGAAGTTAAAGGAGGAAACAAAGAGATTGAAGAAGGAACTGGAGGAAATGCAGAAAAATATCGGGAGTATGAAATATGAAGAGTATGGAGGAATAAAAATAATCATGCAGGATAATCTCACACCAAATGCCATGAGAGAGCTGACAAAGGAAAAAGCAATTGTTATATCTTCAAGTTCAAAAAATGGAGGAAAGGTGTTAACAATAGCTTCCTCAGATGACATACCAGTGGATTGCTCACAGGTTGTCAAAGCAATTGCATCTGAGCTTAATGCAAGAGGAGGGGGAAGAAAGACAATAGCTCAGGTCGGAATAAGGAGTGAGGACGAAGAAAAGGCCAAGAAAATGGCACTGGATATAATAAAGGATTATCTGAAATGACGGTAAAAATATAAAATTTTATAACTGCAGGAAAAATTAATGACATGAAAAGAGAAATTGCAGTATCAATTTTCATTTTGATGCTTGGCCTCATATTTTTACCTACATCCATGGCTGTGGACAACGACAATGATGGAATTGATGATGAGGATGAATTGATGCTGGCAAAGAAATATGCTCCCATATTTTATTTCGAAAAGAGTGAGGAGCTTTTCCCTGTAAGCGTTGAATACCACATATCAAATTCCAACCTTAATATGAGTACTGACAATGGCTCAATATTGATTAGTACATCTCCTACTTCAGAGATGCTTGGAAACTATACTGATGCAGATAAGCATTATTACCTCGATAACAGAATAGGCAGCATATATGATGATAGAATAATAGAGGATTACAAAGAGCACATGAAACAGCTTGAATACACCATCTACTGCCATGTATTTAAAAATGGAGATGCCATAATAATTCAGTACTGGCTGTTCTATGCATTCAATAAAGGCACACTCAACACACATGAAGGAGACTGGGAAATGGTTGAAGTTATCACCATCAATGGCACTCCAGTAAAAAGCATTTACAGCCAGCACATCACAGGCCAGGCGGCGGAATGGAAGGATGTGGAAAAGAGTGGAGAGCATATTAAAGTCTATGTGGCAAGAGGAAGCCATGCCAACTACTTCAGATATTACCAGGGATTAACGGGACTGGCGAGAGACATTGTGGGAAAGAATGGAAAGATTCTTCACCCGGATGATTACAACCTGGTGATGCTTGGGGAGAGAGGAGAGGGAAATCATCCTGCCCATCAGAACTGGCTCGATTTTGCAGGAGGATGGGGAGAGTATGGTGATGAGGAAAGCAATCTTAGAGGAGAAAGAGGACCTTATGGGCCTGTGTATAGAATGAATGGAAGCATGTGGAATGGTTATTATTCTACTCTCACCCTGAATAAAGGCTGGCTGGCTTTTGATTTCTTTGTATATAATTTCATCCCGATCTATGCTGTATTTTTCATAATCTCCATGGCTGTTGCAATACTTGCAATCTACATAAGACATAAAAGGCATGGACTGGAAAAACCTCTTATACCGATACTCAACATACATGGGATGGATGCTGATAGCATATCATCCATTCTTGCGATTGCAGCTATAATAATGGCGATAATAGCAACATTCTCTCCATGGTATGGGGTCTTTGCTGAAGTAAAGGGAGGGCATAACATTGACTATACAAAAATAATTTCCATGGATGGAATAAAAGGTGTTGAAATAAACACGCTTGAAGCAGGAAAGGGAATGATTCAGGTAGGTGCTTTGCCTATACCCTTCTCAACACTGATGATTGCCTCTCTTATACTATTTATCATAGGCATTACAGGAATTAAGAAGAGAAAGCTGTGGAGAAAATATGTTATGAAAGGAATAAGGCTTATCATACCTGCTGTCCTCATACTCATAGCTGTCATATCCCTTCAGCTCATTGCCTTTGAGGCAAATAAAATAGATGAGACAGGGAATGTCGCCCAGATTATGGAAAAAATCTCTTCAAGTCCATTAAGTGGAGAGGGACATGTATTCATAGAAGATTATGGAGATGTGAACATAGAATGGGGAATGGAATACGGCTCGTATCTTTTTATACTCGCGGGCATCATGCTTATAACCGCGGGCATGCTTCAATTCTATTCAAACATGAAACAACAAAAAGTTTTATGAAGGAGTGAAGTTATTTATGCCGTGGGCCGGTAGATCAGCTGGAAGATCGCCACCTTGGCATGGTGGAGGTCTCGGGTTCAAAATCACAACTTGCATGGGCAAGTTGAATGCTCATGCAGGTGTGCATGAGTATCCCGACCGGTCCACTTTCATTTTAAGATAAAATTGCGTGGCAGCCTGTAATTGTATGAAAATGGGTTTGTGGTATTTAAAGCCGCCTCCGGGGGTCGAACCCGGGACCTCTTCCTTACCAAGGAAGCGCTCTACCTCTGAGCCAAGGCGGCACAAACGATTATCCCTTTTCATTTTAATAAATTTACTCCCATCTAAAAATATTTTTAAATTCCATATTAATTCATTACCATTACCATGCAGGCGATAATACTTGCTGGAGGTTATGGAACGAGGCTCTCTCCTCTAACATACACCATAGCAAAACCAATGCTGCCATTGCTGAACGAACCAATGATAAAGTATCTCATAAAATCACTTCCAAAAGGAACGGAGATAATAGTGGCTGCAAATTATAAAAAGGAGCAGCTTGAGGACTTTTTTGAAAAAGAGGGAATAAATGCCTTCGTGAATACAGAACCCAAGCCACTGGGAACGGCTGGAGCTGTAAAGAATGCAGAAAAATACATAGATGGCACATTCCTTGTGCTGAATGGAGACATAATCTCCTCCATAAACATGAGGAATTTCATAAAATATCACAAACAGAAAAATGCCAAGGTAACAATATCTCTATGGCCTGTAAAGAATGTCGAGGAATATGGAGTGGTGGACATAGATTCGAACGGGAAAATAACAAGATTTGTGGAGAAGCCCGCTCGCCATGAGGCGCCCAGCAATCTCATAAACGCAGGCGCCTACTGCCTCGAGCCCGATATTCTGGATTACATTGAAAAGGACAAATTCACCTCCATGGAAGCTGAGATATTTCCTAAGGTTATAGAAGATGGTCATCCATTCTTCGGCTTTACTTTCAATGGCTTCTGGATAGATGTAGGAAGGCTGAGCAGCTACATAGAGGCAAACAAGATACTTCTCAAGAGAAAGAGGAAAAAGTATGTTTCGGGAGAAAATTGCACCATCAAGGGAACAATAAAGCAATCAAGCATTGGAAACAACTGTTTTATTGATGAAGGTTCTTCCATCATTTCAAGCATAATTTATGATAATGTGACCGTCGGAAAAAATGTTTTAATAGAGAATTCTGTGATTGCAGACAATGTTGTTGTTGAAAGCTGCTCCACAATAAAAAATTCAATTGTTGGAGAAGGAGAGATAATAAGGGAAGGGGCAAAGATAGATGATGAGAAAGTCTGGAATAAACCAATACCCTCCGGATATCCGAGGAGGCAGATAGGAAATGTTGTGAGAAGTAAAGCCTAATTTTTTATAACACTCTTCATTATCCTAATTATGCGATTATTTGGCACAAATGGAGTGAGAGGGGTTGTTAATGAGGACATGACTCCTGAGCTTGCGCTGAAACTGGGTAAGGCAATAGGAAGTTATTTTGAAGGAAACATAGCAATTGCCACGGATACAAGAACAGGGAATGAAATGCTGAAAAATGCCGTTATATCAGGCTTAATATCAACGGGAAACAATGTAATGGATGCAAAGATAGCACCATCCCCTGCATTGCAGTATTATGTTAAAAATACAGATGTGGATGCTGGGGTTATAATAACAGCTTCTCATAACCCTCCCCAATTCGATGGAATAAAGGTTATAGATAGGGATGGAACTGAACTGGGAAAGGAAAAGGAAGAAAAAATAGAGGAAATATTTTTCAAGGAAAATTTCAGAAAAAAAGCCTGGAATGAGATTGGAAGAGTATATGATACAGATATTCTTGACTTTTACATTGAGGGAATATTGTCATTATCGGATGTGGAAAAGATAAAGGAAAAGGGATTCAAGGTTGTAACAGACTGTGGAAATGGTGCGGGGAGCTATACAATGCCATATCTTGCAGGAAGTGTGGCAAAGGTTGTAAGTTTAAATGCCCATCCTGATGGAAACTTCCCTGGCAGAATGCCTGAACCCACGAGAGAAAACATCCGTGATTTAATGGCTACAGTTAAAGCAACAGGCGCCGATATTGGAGTAGCCTATGATGGAGATGCTGACCGTGCAATATTTGTTGATGAGAATGGCAATTATGTGGATGGAGACAAAAGCCTTGCTGCCATGGCAGGATATATGGTGGAGAAGAAAGGAGGCGTGGTAGTAACACCCGTTTCCACATCAAGTTGTGTGGAAGAGTATGTCAAAAGCAAGGGAGGGAGTGTTATATACACAAAGGTAGGCTCACCCATTGTTGCAAGAAAAATGATTGAAATAAAGGCCGTTTTTGGCGGAGAGGAAAATGGAGGATTGATATTTCCTCAACACCAGTACTGCAGGGATGCTGGAATGAGCACCATAGCAATGCTTGAATTGATGGCAAAGAAGGATAAGCCATTATCAGAAATAATAGCGGAAATACCAAAATATGCAATATACAAGACAAAGGTTGAATGTAAGGAAAAAAGCAAAATGATGAATGAGATAAAAAGCAAAATATCAGGCAAAATGGACTTTACAGATGGAATAAAGGTGTTTGAAGATGATGGCTGGGTTCTGATAAGGCCATCTGGTACAGAGCCAATAATAAGGATATATGCAGAGAGCATGGATGAAGAAAAGGCAAGAAAAATGGCAGAAAGGTACAGAAATATGATAAAGGATATTGCATCAAATTTATAAAACAGCAATAATTTATCAAACATGCTCAGAAGACCTGCCGCAGCAGGAACTTTTTATCCCTACGACAAAGAAAGCCTGCTCAGCCTCATAGAGGAAAGCTTTCTGAAAGGCCATGGAAAACTACCTGTCAGAAATGATGATAAAGGAAGAATAAAAGGAATTGTCGTGCCACACGCAGGCTATATCTACTCCGGCATGGTGGCCGCTGCCGCCTATGCCAGGATGGCGGAGGACGGATGGCCGGGCAAGTTTGTTATAATAGGGCCTAACCACACAGGATATGGCTCTCCAGTTGCTGTCATGAGCGAGGGAATATGGGAAACTCCTCTTGGGCAGGTTAAAATTTCTGATGATGCAAAAAAATGTTTGAGAGGCATTATTGATGATGACCCTCTTGCTCACAGATATGAGCATTCAATAGAGGTGCAGATTCCATTTCTTCAATATATTGGAGAGTTTGAATTCATACCAATTGTTCTGGGAATGCAGGACTATGAAACTTCCATTGAGGTGGGAGAGATAATAAGTGAGATAGATGATGCAATAATAATCGCAAGCACGGATTTCTCCCATGAAAGATTTTCACATTTTCCTTCAGAAAAGGATATAGAGGAATTTGTTGAGAAAAGAGATATGATGGCGATTGAAAAAATTCTTTCCATGGATGAGAAGGGATTAATTGAACTGGTGGAAGAGGATGGAATAACGATGTGTGGCTATGGGGGAGTTGCCGCAATGCTGCATGCCGTTAAGAGAAATGGTGCGAGAAAAGCAGAACTGGTGAAATATTCTACTTCATACAATGTAGAGCCGGGCACATATTGCGTTGGCTATGCATCAATAATTGTTGAATAATCACTTCTCCCCAAGTGCTTCCTGTATTTTATTCTGCAGTTCATCTATCTTTTCCTTAAGCCTTTTTTCCTGGGCTTCAAGTGCTTTTTTCCTTACATCCAGGCTTTCCTGCTCTTCCTGCAATTCTTTTATAATTTCATCCTTCTTTGCACTGATTATAAGATTGCCTATGGTCTTGTAAATTGGTATGCCCTCCTCCGCCTTGTTTATTTCTTCAATGGCAGTCTGATTTTCCCTCATCTTCACATCTATCTGCAACCTCTGCTGAACCACCATTTCAAACTGCTGCTGCAACTGCTGCAACTGCTGCAATTGATTCTGTACCTGGGGTGGTAACTCATCAAATCTTACCATGAGAAAGAATGTATGATTTGCTATTAAATGTTTTCCTGTTGCTTTACCACTACATACTCTCTGTATATCAGCATGCCGAACATCACCTTTGCCTCAACATATCCCTTCATATAAAGCTCTGCATTGCCTTCCTTGAATGCCTTTATTATTGCATTTATCACATCTTCATAGTAAAGATTTATGGAAATGTTAATGCTTTTGTTGGAATGCGGCATTATATCCACACCATTAAAAGAGAAATTGCCTATGGACTGATTCAGAACAAATATGGTAAATTTTCCTGATAAACCCTTTATCTCTCTACCTTCCATATTAATGAATGTTGCATGTATGTTCAGTGTTACATGATTAATTCCTATTTTATCCACATGTGCACCATTAATTTCTATTTTCATTTTTTCAATTACCTTTTCATCCTCATAAAGAGTGTAGTACATTGCAGAGAGAATAACCACAATCACCAGCAAAGGAGCTATAATTTTTTTCATCCAAAATCAAAAAGGTTCTTTTGCTTAAATGATTTTGCAAATTTTCTGTATTTTTCCGCTGCATGCCTTACCCTATCCACACTAAAATCATGTTCATCACACATGAATTTTATCAGTTCCTCCTCATCTACTTCCTTCCATTCCATGGTATAATCCCCCGTAACATCCGGCTCAAGAAATATTTTTCTCACTTCATCATATCCCTCAATAGCTAATTCTGGAATGTTCTCTATTTTTCCATACTTTTTAATAAGCACGAGAGCCTTTTTCGGCCCTATGCCTTTAATGCCTTCATTAAAATCTGTTCCAATCAGAATGGCAATATCGACCAGCTGCTCCCTCGTTATTCCATGCGTTTCCAGCAGTCTTCCAAGCTCTATCTTCTCCACATGAACATTGACCCAGATATGCTTATCCGGCAGCTTTCTCTTACCCGTAACAGCAAGATTTCTCACCAGAACGGGAGAGCCGAAAAGAAGGGAATCAAAATCCTGTGATGCAACAGCATCAACATCTCCTCTGCTCGCCATATATGCAGCCTGCGCCTCGCCCTCGCCTGGCGCCTGAATGTATGGTATGCCCAGAATGCCCAGCAATGCCTTTGCCTCCTTAACTATTTCCTCGTTTATTCTGGAACTTCTCTGGGCTTTTTTGAATGCTTCCTCCATATCTCCTCTCTTGACTGCCTCCTTCCATTCCTTTTCTGCTTCCTTTCTTATTTCATTCCTCCTCTGGATTGTATGCATTTTGAGAGGATGCGGCTTTCCATCAAAAACATATACCGGCTTTATGCCGTTCTCAACAAGATTGGCAGTTCTGTATAAGATTCCAGATAGATGGGATGTAACCCTCCCCATGCTATCTTTCAGAGGTGTGCCATCTCTCTGCCTTATTATGGAAAGAAATTGATGCAACGTGTTGAAAGCATCCACTGCAACAATGCTCCCCTTCAGCTCCTGCATATCTATTTTCCTTATATCAGCCAGAGGTTTCAGATCTACTCCCATTTTATCTCAAAATTGAACCATTCCACATTTCCTTTTTCAACCAGTTCCTTAATTTTTCTCTCTCTCTGCGTCAATTTGCTTCCAGCAGCCTTGAACTCCACAAAAATTATTTTATCATCCTCAAACTGAATTCCATCAATGGGGGAGCCGATAAATCTGAAATTTTTTGGGTTGTATGGATATCTTTCCATGAATGGAGCAAACTGCTCTGTTATTTTTCCATACAGAGAGGAGAGACTTCTTTTCTTTTCTTCTATTTCTTTCTTTTCCTTTTTCAAAGGAACGGCGACATTGCGATAAATAAAGAATATGCCCATTAAAAAGCCAAAAAGCAAACCAATAACGAAAATCCATAATAGCATGAAACCATCCATTGGTTGTTATTTCCACACCGTTTATATTTTTTGTGAAATGAATAGATGTTTTCAAGAATTATGGTCCAGCAAAAATGTGTCAATGCATGTCATTCAAACCAGAGGAAATGAAGGATAACGCCACTCCAATTATTATGAAAATCCATCCTGCTATGAAAAGAGAAATGATGAATATTCCAGCAATAATGGAAAGAATGCCTGTTGCTATAAACATAAATGCGATATAATCAAGTAATTTTGGTTTCATTCTTTTCATTCTGCTTTTTGGTTTATATCCTCTAAAGGCATTTACAAAATCTTTCATTGCTGGATTGTATTCCTCATTCTTCTGAGAATAACCCGTAACCTTCACAATTTTATTCGCAATTAAAAATATTTTATTTTTAAATAGCTTTTATTCTGTTCATTATTAAAAATTTGAAATTTCTCCATCCATCTTTCCACGACTGTATTTTTGCAACTCCTTTCCTTTCATAAAGCATGGACGGTATTTCCTTTGCCTTAATTTCTTTATTCCTGAACATCTCTATCTTTATTTCCTCGCTGAAGGGCATTCCATCATCAAATTTTTCGAGAGGTTTTATTTTTTTAAGTGCCTCCCTTCTGATAATCCACATTCCAGATTGAGAGTCCTTTATGTCCACACCATACAGCAGACGGAGAGTAATGGAGAGTATGTGATTTCCAATATAATGCTTGAATGTCATTGCTCTGGGACTCAAACCCGCAAATCTATTGGTGGTTATGAAATCAAGATTTTCCTTTACCAGCATATCAATATATTCATGAGCCTTATCAAATGGATATGTTCCATCAGCATCTCCCGTAACTATTATATCTCCATCCACGGCTGCAAGTCCTGTCTTGTATGCTCTTCCATATCCCTTTCTCGGCTCTATTATAACCTTGGCCCCCTTACTTTCAGCTATCTCCCTTGTTCTGTCCTTTGAATTTCCATCAACTATTACAATTTCATATTCCCAACCTCTCTTTTCAAACTCATCTTTTCTAATACTGTCTATGGTTATTCCTATGCCCTCCTCCTCATTGAGTGTTGGTATCACAATGCTTATCTTCATCAAATAACCAATACCTTTTCATAATAAAATATTTGTGTTATGACGGGGTTTGTCGAATAAATCAGAATGAATAAGGAAATTGCCATGTAGGTGTTTATGTTATGAACGATAGCCATGGCAATTATATGTTTCATTCTCATTGATTTTTTCCTGTATCTTGTGAATAATAAT
>JAGGXW010000022.1 GCA_021162815.1 Thermoplasmata archaeon
CAAAGGAAAATCTATTTATTTTCCTGAAAAATTTACTATTTGCCCTGGGTTGTTTGTCTCTTCACATATCTTGAGACAAACTCCCAAGGTTTAATTTTTTTCTAAATTTTTACTTTCGGAGATACTGTATTATTTATTATTAAAACACTGTTATTTTCCCTGACAGTATTTCGTCCTTTATTTTGTCTATTGCTTCCAGTCTCTGTCTCACAATCTCCTCAACGCCTGAGTCAGGAGTTTCTCCTACAACAGATATTCCAACAACGAGAGGATCTTTCACGGGTCTTCCTATCTGCGAGAGCATTTTAACATAAGCCTCCTCAACTCCATCGTATTCCCTCACAATATCCTCTGCAATTCTTGATGCTGTTATGTTGTAAAGCTTTCCCACATGTGTCACAGGATTCTTGCCTGCTGGGGCTTCCATTGAAACGGGTCTGTTTGGAGTGATTAGTCCATTTAGCCTATTGCCTCTACCAACACTTCCATCATCTCCATTTTCCATTGATAATCCTGTTACTGTGAGATAATAAACTCCTTTCTCATAATCATCGGCGGTATTTATATCAAGTTCAATTTCCCTGCTTGTGAGATTTGCTGCATAATCATTCAGCTCATCCTTTATCTGTTCCTTAACACTCATATAATGGGTTGCATCTGGTATGTATCTATCCACCATTGCCATGGCAACAGTTATTTTTATCTTATCACCTGTTCTGGCACTCATTACTTTTACATCCTCTCCAATCTCAGGGAATTTCTTGAGATTTATATTTATATATCTCTCAAGCTGAAGGGTCAACTTCTCTGTCTCAGAAAGAGGAGCATATCCAGCACCTACAGATGTATCATTTGCTAACTGCCTTCTCGGATCATACACGCTTTTTAAATCCTGGCTTCCTTCCCATATTCTTGATTCAATAACCACATCTGTGTCCGCGTTCAAATTTTTAAAGTGATTCTGAAGATACTCATAAGCTGATCTAACCGCTATCGCCCTTATTGGCATTCTTTTGTTTCCATAGAGGGCTGTAGCTCTTCCAACCAGCATTATATACGCAGGTTCTATTATCACGCCACCTCCAAACTGCGGCTGGCTCTGGCCTCCGACAATCTGGCATTCATCGGTGTTGTGATGAAGAATGTATCCAAAATTTTGAAGATATGCCTTTGATAGAGCTCTTGAAACATTTTCTGCAAGGCCATCTGCTATTGAATCTGGATGGCCTATACCCTTCCTTTCTACAATCTCTACCTTTTGCTTTTCAACAGGCACAGAATTTAAATTCTCGATAGTCAATTGCATAGAGTTTGAAATATTAACTTGTACTTATATTTTATCTCTCTGTTTAATGGAGACTGCCAAGAATTTGAAAATTTAAAAGATAAGAAATACCCCTCCTGATTCTGCATCAGGAGGGGATGAAAATGCTACACCAATTGACAGAATTGGTTAAAAGAAAAAATATTTTTCGCTGGGATAAAAAGAAGATGGAGGTTAAGCTAATTGCCACCATTCTTTATTATGCAGGAATTTCTTTAAGGAAAACGAGAAATTTCTTAGAGATTTCGAGAAGTTCAGCCATGAAGCTTTAAGACAATGGTATCATAAATTTTGCTCAATTATTTACCAATTCCAAAAGATATAGAGGTTGTATAGCAATAGACGAAACAAAGATAAAGATTGGAAATGAATAGTGGTATGTATGGGCAGCAATAGATATAGAGACATGGGAAATCTTGGGAATAATGGTAACTAAATGGAGACCTTCCATTGATGTGATAAGATTTGTTAATAAATTTCTCATCTATTGCGAAATAAACCATTTATTAAAGTAGATAGAGCTCCATGGTATAAGTGGGCATTAAGAAGAATGGGTTTACAATATGAACATGAAACATTTGGTGAGAGAAACGCCATAGAAGGGTGATTCAGTATTCTTAAGGCAGGATTGAAAAGATTCTGGAAACGCTTTCCTTCCAATGCTTCGAAGGAAAGCGTTGAGAAATGGCTTACTGCATTTGTAACCATTTACAATCTGGAGGTGAGAATTTCTTGATAGTGCCCTGTCTAATGCTACCTTAAATTTTTATATGTTTTGCACATTCGAGAATATGAAATTCTGGGATGAAAAAATAGAAACGATGCCCATTAAGGATTTGAAAGAGCTGCAGCTTAAGAGGCTGAAAAAAGTTGTGAAGATGGCATATGACAACAATGCCATATACAGGGAGAAATTCAAAAAAGCAGGTATAACGCCAGAGGATATTAAAACCCTGGATGATATGTCCAAAATTCCGTTTCTCACCAAAGAAGAGCTGAGGAATTACTATCCCTTCGGCTTACTGTGTGTGGAGATGGATGATGTTGTGGAGATACATGCCTCTTCAGGCACAACTGGTAAGCCTGTAGTTGGGACATATACAAAAAATGATCTTGAAGTATGGGCAGAGGTGATGGCTCGCTCATTATGGGCAAATGGATTGAGAAAGAGCGATATAATGCAGAATTCCTATGGTTACGGGCTGTTCACAGGTGCACATGGATTTGAAAAGGGGGCACAGAAGATAGGGGCAACAGTGATTCCAATAAGCAGCGGAAATACAAAGAGGCAGATAAACATAATGAAGGATTTTGGAAGCACTGCTCTTGCTGCAACACCAAGTTATGCTCTTTACATGGCTGAGGTGGCAAAGGAAATGGGCTATGAACCAAAGGAGGATTTCAAACTTCATCTTGGCCTGTTTGGGGCTGAGGCATGGAGTGAAGAGATGAGGAAGAAGATAGAGGATGAATGGGGAATAGTGGCCCATGAACATTATGGATTGACAGAGATAATAGGGCCAGGGGTTGTTTCAGAATGCGAGGAAAAGCATCTTCACATAAACGCTGACCATTTCCTCGCAGAGGTCATTGACCCTGCAACAGGAGAGAGGATTGAAGAAGGAGAGGGCGAATTAGTATTCACAACTTTAACAAAGGAGGCATTTCCCGCCATAAGATTCAGGACAAGGGACATAGCAAGTTATAGCGAGGAGCCATGTGAGTGTGGAAGAACGCTCCCAATCCAGTCAAGAATAAAGGGCAGGAGTGATGACATGATGAAGGTTAAGGGAGTGATAGTTTTCCCAAGTCAGATTGAAGAAGCCATAATGCGTGTTGAGGGCGTGAGTGGAAACTATCAGCTTGTCAAAAAGAAGGTCCATGGAATGCCCACCCTTCATGTGAGAGTGGAGCCGACAGAGGAGAGATACAAAGAGGGATATCTTGATGATTTGGAGGAAAAGATAGAGGAGGAGATATACTCCATACTAAACCTTCACATACCTGTGGAAATAGTACCGCCATTCACAATTCCGAGGAGTGAGGGAAAAGCAAAAAGGATTGTAGAAGAAAACTAAACTCTGGAGACAATAAAATCTATTCCCTCCTTTGTTATTTTTAGATGCTCTTCATCTCTAAATTCTATATACCCCCTATCAGCCAGATTTTTTATTGCCTCATTCATCTCCTCATCTTCCATACCAACCTTCATTTTTAAAAGTTCAATTCCAATCCAGGCATCTTTATTATCCACATTATAAACAAGCAGGGTTAATAAAATATCCTCCATCTCATGGCTACACATCGGTTTCAAATGTGGATTAATATATAATCATTCCTGTTTAATTCAGGTTTAAATTATATATATGCCATGTATTACAATTATGAAATTAGTTGTAGCTCTTGGAGGCAATGCCATCGCAGGAAAGAAGAAGAATGCCGATGTAAAAGAGCAATTCACATTGACGGCAAGAAGCATGAAAAGCATTGCAGAAATGATAAAAAACGGGGCGGAAATAGTTATAACCCACGGCAATGGACCACAGGTGGGCGCCATTTTATTGCAGCAGAAAATAGCTAAGGAGATTATTCCTCCAATGCCATTGCATGTATGCGTTGCCCTTACACAGGGACAGATTGGCTATATGATTCAGCAGGCTTTACTGAATGAACTTATGGAGAGAGGTATAAAGAAGAGTATTGTTTCCATAATAACTCAGGTTATAGTGGATGAGAATGATGAGGCATTCAAAAATCCCACAAAGCCAATAGGACCACTCTACAGCGAGGAAGAGGCAAAGGAAATGATGAAGAGCTACACAATGGGAAAATATGAAAATGGTTATAGAATATTGGTTCCATCTCCTGAGCCAAAGTCAATTGTTGAAAGCAAAATAATAAGAAAATTGATTGAGAAAGATACAATTGTTATAGCCTCTGGGGGCGGAGGAATACCTGTAGTAAGGAAAGGAAATAAACTTCATGGCATAGATGCAGTTATTGACAAGGACCTTGCAAGCGAGAAACTGGCAAGCGAGGTAGAAGCAGATATACTGCTTATCATAACGGATGTTGACAATGTTTTTATAAACTATGGAAAAGAAAATCAGCAGGCTCTGGAAGACATATCAGTGTATGAGCTTGAGGAATATTACAATGAAGGACAATTTCCTGCTGGCTCCATGGGTCCAAAAGTGAAGGCAGCAATAAGATTCATAAAAAATGGAGGAAAAAGGGCAATAATAACATCACTGGATAAATCATGGGATGCATTGAATGGAAATGCAGGTAC
The DNA here is from genome assembly GCA_021162815.1 of Thermoplasmata archaeon. Taxonomy (GTDB): domain Archaea; phylum Thermoplasmatota; class E2; order UBA202; family JdFR-43; genus JAGGXW01. Next base: position 4,617 of record JAGGXW010000022.1, read on the forward strand.
ACAGATTCATGGTTGAAGGCGATTAAACAATTCATTTATTCCAACATTTTTCTGTTCCCCGCTTTTCATATCCTTTATTATGACTTCTCCCCTCTCCCATTCATCAGGAGCTATTATCACAACCTTTGAAATGCCCTTTCTATTGGCATAATCAAGTGATTTCTTGATATTTCTGGCCATCAGATCCATTTCCGCCTTAATTCCTTCCTTTCTCAGCATTCTGGCAACCTTTATTGCCTCTCTCGGCATATTCATGTGAGCGATATAAACAATATCATTTTCATCTTCAAATGTATATCCCTCCATTTCAAGGGCTAGCAAAGCTCTATCAAAGCCTATGGCAAATCCTGATGTTGGAACATGTCTGCCTCCAAGTATTGTTATTAGATTGTATTCTCCTCCACCACATAGCTGCTTCTCTGCCCCTAACTTTGGAGCATCTATCTCAAAAACTGTACCAATATAATAATCCAGCCCTCTTGCAATAGAAAGATCAAGGTTGAAGGGAACAGAGAACTCCTCAAGAAATGATAATATCTCCTTCATTCTGTTTGCCTCTTCAAATTCAAGTTCATCAATATTCTTTGTCTCTATAAATTCCATAAATTTTTCAAATTCCTCCTTTCCAAGTCTTCTTTCTATGCTTTCAAAATCCTTTTTGTCAATGAGTCTCATCATCTCCGCATCATTTGCTCCCATGGTAGAAAGAAATCTTCTGAGGATATCAAGGTTACCGACTCTCACCACCACATTCCTAAGTCCTATGGTTTTCAGTATATCATAGGCCATGGCTATAAGCTCTGCTATCGCCTCGGGTCTGTTTGTTCCTATTAACTCACATCCAAACTGCCAGAATTCTCTGTATCTTCCCTTCTGAGGCCTATCATATCTGAAGCAGTTGCCAAAATAATAAAATTTTAATGGTTTTGTCTCCATCTGCAATTTCTCAACATACATTCTGATAACAGGGGCCGTAAGTTCGGGGCGGAGAGCGATTTTCCTGCCTGATTTATCCTCAAATGCATATATCTCATCCATTATCTGCTCCCCAGATTTTAAAGTGAATAATTCAAGGTTTTCTATTGTTGGAGTAGAAACCTCCTCATATCCGTATTTCTCAAAAACATTTCTCATAACAGACTCAACCTTTCTCCTTTTTTTCATATCTGATGGGAGAAAATCTCTCGTGCCTCTCGGTTTACCAATCATGAATGAATAATGCGGTTTTTATTTATATTTTATTTATTTTTATTTTTCATCATTGCCACAATATCATCTATATCCATTCCAGCAAGTTTGCTGAGTTCTTCATGCATTGCTAAAAGTTTTTTCACAGCATTTTCTCCAATTTTTTTACGCCATTTCTCTGCAACTTCATCAACTGTTCTATAGCCATATGATGTGAGATTGTCCGCATGAGCCACTATCTTTTCCTCTATACTTTTTGGAATGTAATCCTCCCTTGGCAATCCAAGTTTTTCTGCCTCATCAGCATCTATCCCGGCTCCAACATGATGTTCTATAATATCTATAATTTTTGGGGGGAGAGAATACTTTCTGGCTATTTTTACTCCTTCAACAACATGCATTATGCCATGCGTCCTCGATCTTCCAATATCATGGAGCAGGGCGCCTGCCCTCACCGCATCAATATCAACATTGTTTCCATTCTCTCTGATTTTTTTTGCTATTTCAACTGCAAGTTCAGCCACTTTAATACAGTGATTTATGACAGCCTTGCTGCATCCCTCGACCTCGAGCATTTTTATATAATCATATTCAATTTTTTTACCCCTTTCAGATGGAATTATTTTGATAATTCCCCCAAATTCTTTTCTTAGCCATTCTCCCTCATTCAAAAAATGTAGAAAGACTGCAAGAGATGCCACCTCCGAATGAGGTTGATTTCCTATGGCAACATTATAATCTGCGATCCTATAAAAGTCTCCAGGAACTTTCTCAGAACCCACAACCACAAGAATTTTTTCTTCTTTTCTGATATCTTCAATTACTCTGTCGACTGGTATACCATACATTGTTAAATGCACTATCTTTCCATCCCATTCGTTAAAAAATCTCCTCCATGGGATTCCTGTTTTAATTGAAAAATCTCCTCCAAATCTATCAACAACCTTGTTTATTCCATCCTCAATTGTCTTGTCCTCCGTATCGATTATTATTCCGTCTGCACCAAATGCTCTTGCAACAAGAGCAACATGGGTTGTTATCCTTTTATCTCTTGCTATTCTATGCCCGTATCTGTAAACTAAAGTTTCCATCCCTCTTCTTCCTCCTCATCAGGTATTATGAGAAGGTATGTGCATGCAGCGGCAATGAAGAATGTAACCAGTGGATGAATTGATGAAAGAATGTCATTAATTCCCTGCATTGATAAAAGAATGAGGATTATTGCAGCCATGCTCAATATACCCGCGAAAAATCCTGACAGGGTTGGAGTTATATTAAATTTGGGCGTAATCATTGAAAATGCAAGAGCAAGGAAATATATAACCGCAGCTCCAAGCACAGATGTCGCAAGAGAGTAGAAGAACAACATGCCTATTTCCCAGTTCACGTTATATATTGTGAAAAACCACAAATAAAAGGCGAGACCCATAAATCCCAGGCCAGATAGAAATGATAACACTCCCTTATGAAGTTTCAGGTTCATGGTTATAAAAGGATTTTCCTTAATAAAATTTATTTAATTTTCTATGATTAGGAATCATGAAAAGAATCATCGCTATTATAGTTTTATTCATAATGTTATTTCAATTCAATTTTGCCACCTCTTCAAGCATGGATAAGCATAATTGCATGAGAGAATGGTGGAATATAGATGCATTTTTTGAGATGGCAGGAAAAAATTACAGTATAACAAGCTCATTTGAATATGAGATGGAGACACCTGCAGCAAATCTCTTTTTGACCCTTTTTAACCATGATGATGGCTCATATTATGACCTTGGCTCGTATGAAGATAACATAGATGTATTAGAGTACGAAAATGGAAAAATAAAATATAAAAATTCATGGCTTGAAGAAAAATATCCCATATATAGGGCATTTTTTGATAGAGATAATGTGAAAATATATATTGAGCTTGAGGCGCTATCTCCAGTAAAGAGAGTGGCCGAAGAAATGAGCTCCAGCCTGCCGGTGGGGCTCGGAAGCTATATATACACATTTGTGGGAAAGTGCAGAGCAAATGGATGGATTTATATGAACGGCATAAATGAAACTTTTTCAGGAATTGCATACTTTGAGCATGTCTGGGGAAACTGGAGTTATAACTCTCCAATGCATGTTATAAATGCATCCATAATAAAGGATTACTTTAAGTTATACAGATGGTGGAAAAATGATATGAGATTGAATTTTAACCCTCTTCTCATATCAAATGATAATCCATTTGGATATGACTGGAGCTGGAGTTATTTCAATAATGGATGGACAATGTTTTTTGGAAACATACCCTTCTGGATAAATAATATCCCAATGGGCATAATATATCTCTATGATGGAAATACATACAGGCTTCTTAAAGTTACAGAGTGCAGATATGTTAATGGAGTTTATATGAACGGAGCTTTTTTTGCAAGAGAACTGCATATCAGGGCAGAAGGAGATGGTGTGCTCAATCTCACAATGGAAATGACACAGGATGCTCATGTTTATATGGATAAACTGTCATCCCGTTACTGGAGATATCTCACACTTTATGAATGTCCCGGGAACATAGATGGATACTATGAAAAAAATGGAGAAATAATTGAATTAAAGGGCAGAGGAGAAATAGAGATAGAAAGGCAGAGTAGCCTGTTTGACTATAATCTTATCAACATAACAATGATGGGCAAATATCCACTGGGCGTGCAACTCATCATAATTTCATACTTATTTCATTTTAAAGTCGAGGCACAAATTTATCTCATGCCATTAACCTTCAATTTTTCTTTTTCTAAAATAGGAGACAATCAAACTCAACCCTATGGTTGCAATAACAAGGGCTATGGTCGCTTTCTGGGCCATACCTGTGCTAAAATAAATATAGAAGGTATCAGCAAGAGATAGAAGAATGCCATACTTAATTGCAGCGCCTGCTATCAAATATGATATCGCTTTTTTATAGCTCCACTTATTAACAGAGATAAAGGCACCACTATATGGAAGAACCGGGATAAAATTGTTCAGGAATAGTATTTTTTCATTGCTCGAAATAAGAATCTTTGTGTATTTTTTCATTGCGCCGCTTATAAATTCGGGCATACCGGCTTTTCTTATGAAAAGATAGAGAAATGTATTGCCGCAAAAGCTTGCTGAAAGAGCAATCAAATATAGCTCAATGCCCCATGATGGTGAAGGATGAGCAAGAAAGAAAATGAGCAGGAAAAGTTCGGGCAGAACTGGAAATAGCATACTATCAATAAAAAATAGTAGAAACAGAGATATCATCAATCCAATGGTTCCGAAGCTGTGAAGCATATCAACTATTTCATTTCCGAACATTTTATCATAATTTATTTATATCATTCCTTCTTTGTTTTCACTAATGAGGATATGCTATATAAATCCATTTTTTTATCCTTTCCGGGGGGGCATAGAGAATAGGATCTATCATGTAGCCAAAAAACTGGCTCAAAAACATGATGTTTTTATTCTGACTTCTCTTCTCCCGGGAACTTCTGAATATGAAGAAATGGATGGAATAAAAATTGTTAGGGTGAAATCCTTCTTTCTTGATATTTACAATCCTCCATTTGTATGGAATGGAGATATTAGAAAAGAAATAGAAAAAATAAAACCTGATGTAATTGACTTTCATTACAGATGGACACCCAACACAACCATTCAAATAGCAAATTTGAAAAAATATCCAAAAGTTTTCACATACCATAATGATTTTGGCGAGGGAACGGGAATAATTAAATATTTAAGTTACATAAATGATACAATATTCAATTTATTTCTGAAAAAATTTGATAAGATTATATGCATAAGCGAGTATATAAAAAGAAGATTGAAAGAACATGGAATAGAAGAAAATAAGTTGATAACCATATACAATGGAATTGAACAGGACGATGTAGGGTATTATGAAAAGGAAAATTACTTCTTATTTGTTGGAAGGCTGGTCAAAACCAAGGGTGTGGACAGACTCATCAGAGCAATGGCAATGGCAAATATAGATGCAGAGATTGTAATAGCAGGAAAGGGACCCATGATGGAAAAATGGAAGAGTCTGGCCAAAAAGTACGGTGTTAAGGCAATATTTCCAGGATGGATAAGTGAAGAAGAAAAGATAAAACTAATGAAAAAGAGCAGGGCATTTGTTCTGCCATCTGTATATGAATCATTTGGTATTGTACTGCTGGAAGCAATGAAATATGGCACACCCATTATTGCAATGAATACAGGAGGAATTCCTGAAGTGATCGGTAATGCTGGAATGATTGTAAACAATGAAAAGGAAATGGCAGAGGCTCTTTCAAAAATATACAATGATGATGATTTAGCAAAAAAACTTGGGGAAAAGGCAATAACGCAAGTTAAAAAATTCAGTTGGGATAAAATAGCAAAGGAAACTTTTAATGTATATGAAGAAATAGTGGAAAAAAATGAGGGATGAAACAAAAAAAATACTGATAATTATAGCAATAGCAGTGGCAATAAATGCAGTCGCATTTATTGCAGATTTACTTTATTTCAAAAAATTTGTTGGTGTAACTCCATATAAATGCGATTGCCCTATTTTTATTGGAAGAGCAGAAACAATACTTCACAGAGGAATGCTTTACAGAGATATACCCACATACACCCCTCCCCTGATAAACTACATAATGGCAATTCCCATTGCCATAAATTCATCATGCTATTCTCTGGAGATTTTTTTCTCCTTCTTCAATGTAATTTCTTCAATTCTTCTTTTCATTTCCTTAAAAAGTTATGGAAAATTAGCTTTTTATTCTGCCATTCTATATTCACTTCACCCGCTAACATTCATCTCCTCAATAGGGGTGCAGGATGAACCCATAACTGCATTTTTTATTCTTCTATCTGTATATTTTCTCATGAAGGATAAGAGGGATGCTGCTGCCATTGTTATTTCCTTAGGCGTATGGATAAAAATATTTCCCGCCCTTATATTTCCTATTCTTCTGATAAGAGATAAAAGCAATAGGGAAAGAGTAAAGCATGTTGGAATACTGGGAGGAATCTCAGCTGCAATAACATTTCCTTTCTTGATATTGGCAGGAGATGACTTTACAAAATTCCTGACCTTTTACATATTCGGATATGGAAAGGTGATAGGGATAAGTCCCTGGCACAGCATATATTCAATGTTTAATACCCCATTACTGAGTTATATCAGTCTGATAATCCTCATCATAGGAATGCTGATTGTATATGCATGGATAAAAAATAAAGAATACACTCCATGGAAGTCTGCCCTTTTAATATTTCTCGTATTTTTTATGTTTTATCGAAAAATACATGGAAACTACTTTCTGTATATTTTCATTCTTCTAACCCCGTTTGTGTTCATGGACAAAAAAATAGCCTGGAAATATGGTGCAATAACTTTTCTTGTGCTTCTATCCCAGTGGACAAGCTTTCAGCACGAATGGAATCTATATGCGTTTTTCCCCCTTTCAATACTCACTGTAGTACTGCTGGCTGCGATCTTCATAGACGTTACAAATATTGATTTCACAAAACTTAAAAATAAAAAAACCTATAATGGCAGGGGCTAGTGGTCTAGGGGTTATGACGCTGCCCTTACGAGGCAGAGGTCGCCGGTTCGAATCCGGCCTAGCCCATTATTCAACTTCACTCCACATAATGGAGTTAATATATCTGGCTTTTTCGTTGCATTTGTTTGGCATAATATTGAAATGTGTGTCCATTGAAACAGGTTCCATCTTTCTTACTTTCCATTCATATATTACAAGTTGGACATGATTTCTTTCCCTTCCTCCAACCCAGAATTTAAACATGAATTTACTCTCCGGCACGAATGTTTTTCCATTCCACTCACTATATCTTGCCTTGATGGCGGCTGCCATCAAAATTGCCTGTTGGTAACACCAAAGCCTTGCCATACCCTTCTTCTCTATTGCGTCAATTATCTTTCCCAACTTTCTATAAAATAATGCATCGCCTGAATATTTTGCAGATATGGAAAATTCTTTCGTCCTATAAAAGAAATCCTCATAAGTCTTGCATCTCTCATATAGCTTTATGAGCCTTTCATAATTTCTCTTTAATTCCACATCCTCATTCGCAAATTTTGCAACATTCCAGATCCCATGAATAAATTTTTCGTGCCATTTCATCATCTTTACATCAGATTCTGACCCTTTCATCACTCATTCAGCATTAATGGATTTGTTCTGCAAATATAATTCTTGTGTTGTTATTCATAATAAATTTCATAAAAGTCTCTTATCTCCTCTCTCGAAGGAATATGGCAATTTCTCCACACATTAACAACCTCTTTTATCTCCCTCTCTCTTCTCTGACCTGCAAACAAATCATTCAGATAGCTGGTTCTTTCCTCAATATCCCTTTTTATGAACTTTATTATCTTCTCCTCGCTGTAATAATTCAGTAGATTGAATCTCTCTCTGAATCTTTCCATTCCATGTTCTTTCTCCAGTTCTCTCGGATCTGGAATCAAATATCCGAATGCCGGGTGCTTTATCCAATTTTTTATCAATCTATTTTCAATAAGATATATAAGTTTCTTTGAATCCCTCACCCTGATTTTCTCCCCATTTCCAGTTAGATTTCCATCGATATCATGCTCACCAACATATCCTGTATTTGCAACAAAAAACACCAGTTTTCCATCATCACTCAAGCCCAAATCAGAGTAAACTTTCATCTTTATATATGCCTGCTCCGCCTGCTCCCTTGCCATGAAATCTGTGGCTGCATAAACACGAACCCTCTCTCCCGCCTTTCTTCCTGCAACTGCAGATGTTATAACACTCTCACATCCACTATCAAGCGCCACAGCCATTTCTGGGTTTACAATCCTGATTATTGGTTCAAGTATGTCGAATCTCCTGAAACTTAAACCCTCTGCCCTCAGATATTTTTCCTTTTTCCTCCAGTCTGGATTTAAATCACTGAACTGAAATATGAATCTGCCATTTGTTGTCTTACTTTCCTCATAACTTGTGCACTTTAGTCTTCCTGCCTTTCCATCAGCTTCTGGAACAATGACGCGATAGCCTTTTATTTCCTTATATACATATCTCACATTCTCACAATCAATATTCATGGCAAGAACTATTCTTCCTTCCCTTGATTTCATCAATCCTTCCCATTCAGGGCTTTCTTCTGTAAGTCCTTCTGATTTGGCAAAACTCGCTGCTTCAAGTCCAATTATCTTAACATCCTTGACCTTTCTATCTTCATACAATGGCATGCCAACGAGAGCATCATCCTGTTCAATATCTCTGCCGACTGTGAGGGTTGTTTTCCCTGTACCACTCAATCCCTTCAATATTCTATTTCCTGTGCATCCTGCATGATATGATATCATTCCATAATGTTCAGCCCTATTCCATACCATGGTCAGATTGGGTTTTTTAAATGCCCCTCCAAAGTAGTCTATACCAAGATTTATTACCCTTCTCACATCATTTTCCATTTCCGTAAAATCAAAAAGGCTGAGAGGTTCATTTTCATCATAATCCTTCCATATTTCCTTTATCTCCTGAATGTACTCCTCGGGCAATTTCTCAGGGATTATATAATTCCAGCAGGATATTTTAACATCTTTGCGATAAGGGAACATCATTAATTTCCCCATCCATGACATGTGGGCAGAGTGAGGATTTTCAATGCTTGTTATTATCTCAAGTCCAACTTCATAACCATCTTCCCCATGAATTCCATGCTGAACTATCTTATCCATTCTGGATACATACTTTAATACCACCTCATATATGCCTTTACCCATTTCCACATCGAAATATCTCTGCCCCTTTCCAAGTTTATATTCAGGAGGAACCATATAGAATACTCTGTCAGGTCTTCTTCCCTTCTGAATTGTACCAAATAAATATTGCCCGTCCTCTGTTATTACATAATACGGCCTAAGAAATTCACGGTAAAAATCATGATCCGGGTCCTTAATTTGCATGGGGAATAATAAAAATCAAATATACATGACTTTCGATGAATATAAAATGGGGCCGCCGAGATTTGAACTCGGGTCTATGACTCCCGAAGCCACAAGGATAGACCAAGCTACCCCACGGCCCCTAAACCTTAATGCAAAAATTTTTTAGATATTTTGTGCTTCTGGCGAGATATTTCTTGCTTTGAACAAACTTATTATTCTTACCTCGATCTCTTTGGAAGATGATAATCCAGCAATATCGTATGCAGTTATCTTGAGTGTTCTTAAACCAATCTCTCCGCCCCATGTCCATTCATATGGGGGCTGTGTTATATTTGCTCTCTCCTCCCCATTCACAAATATTTTCATGTTTCCTGTCCCAGAGACATTATCACTTATACTTGCTGAGATTGTTATTCTTCCAATTATGAGTGTTTTCCTCGCTGGAAGTATATCTCTGCCAAATATGTATACTCTCTTATCCTTAGGAACATTCACGGTAAGCCACGGTGCACTTTTATCTATTTTAACTGTCACATTCTTGATACCCTCATTATTTCCTGCATCATCAACACTGTAAAACTCAACAATATGTGTGCCCTCTCCTGATACGACGAATGAATGACTGTATTCACTCCAGTTTCCTTTATCCACACGATAATATGTTTTTTCCACACCACTCGTGGGATCACTTGCATTTAATGTTACTGTAACATTGCTCACATACCATCCATTCTTTCCAGCTGTTCCATTCAATGTAACATTGGTTACAGGTGAAGAGGTATCAACAACTACTGCACATGTATCGGTATCCCACCCTCCAGAATCATCCGTAACATTCAGAGTTACTGTATACTCACCATCCGCAGAATAGGTATGTGTAACAACCTCTCCACTGGCTGTCGTACCATCTCCAAAATTCCAGTGCCATGCCGTTATATTTCCATCAGGATCATAGCTTCCAGAACCATTAAATTCAACTGTCCTTGTATTAACCACTCTATCCTCTCCCGCATCCGCCACAGGGGGTTGATTCGCTATTGTTATGTTCTTCTGCACCTCATCTGCATACTCTGTTCCCCCAATATTCCATATAACAACAAGTCTTACTGTATATGTACCGGGATGAGCATATTCATGAGATGGGTTCTTTTCTATTGAACCATATCCGTCTCCAAAATACCATGTTCTGGTTGTTATATTACTCTGATTGGTGGAGTCATCATAAAAATGTACAATATCCTTTGTGGATGGACTGGATGGAACCCAGTGAAAATCTGCCTGAGGAGTGCCATCGGCGTGTACATTCACGACTCCAAAACCTGTAATAAAACCAACTGCCATAACAACAGCGATTATTTTTCTCATCATTTTTACCACTTAATAATGTTATATAACAAGAGTTTTTAATAATATCGTTCAATGAAAAGCGCAATAATATTTTATCATTTTTCTATTAAACCAATAGCATCATTCATCATCTCTCTCTTCAATACAAGCTTATCTGAAATAAACTTTGTAAATGATACATTATCATAATGCACCTCCATTAAAACAAGATTTTCCGGGGGTGCTGCACCAGTTTGCAATTTTATACCATTCAATGCATTTTTTATCTTTTCCATATCTATTTCAACTGCTGCCGCCTTCAGCATTGCCCATACAATTCTTCTCACCTGCTGCCATAGAAAAGATCTTGCAATAAAATCTATTTTTATGGTATCTCCTTCAATTATATCTATGGCATCAATTTTTCTTATTGTATATCTGCCATCATTCCTGCAGAATGATGAATAATCATGCTCTCCTTCAAACAATTCTGCAGCTTTCCTCAACATACCAATATCAATTCCATCTGTCATTTCTTTTGTCAAGTAATATCTGTATCTCTTCCATGATGCATGCCTGGGATTAAATGAATTTCCAACTTCAGCATATCCGGTAACCCAGATATTTTCGATTTCATTTATAATTTTGGCCGGATTGGAAGGAGTATTCAATGAAATCACATTTCCGAATGCGCTCACACCTTTGTCCGTTCTGGATGCATACTGGAAAGATGCCTCTTTTCTGCCATCAATCAGCTTTGTTTCTTTCAATTTTTTTATAATCTCACCCTCAACAGTCTTTATATCAGGCTGGATTGAAAATCCATTGAAGTATCTTCCATCATATCCTATCCTTATCGCGTATCTCACAAACAATTATCTATATATTGTTTATATACTCTCATGAAAAGAGAGCATATCGATATGATTATCTGTCCATACTGCCATGGAGAACTTAAACTTGAAATTAAAAAAGAGGAGGATGGAAATATAATCGAAGGTGTTTTCAAATGCAAAAATTGCGGGAAAACTTATGAAATAGAAGATGGAATACCAAAGATGATTTGATGGGGCCGCCGAGATTTGAACTCGGGTTACCAGCACCCCAAGCTGGAAGGATACCAAGCTACCCCACGGCCCCTTGAGGAATTAAGGCAATTGACTACAAAAAATTTTTTATTGAATATCCAGCTATAATCACATGGCAGAGTTTTATGAACTTTCTGAATTGAAGGGAGAGGAGCCAAAGATATTTGGAATTCCAACAGGAACAAAACTTGATGAAATGTTTTATACCATTGTGGAGGAAAATGGTAAATTTGTTAAAAAACCTCTTGGGGGAATACCTCATCTTGCAATATTGAATTTTTCGGGCATACCTGATACAGGAAAAAGTCTGCTTGCAGAGCAATTTGCCTCATATCAGGCAGGAAATGGCTATAAAGTGTTATTTGTAACCGTTGAAAATCCTGCAGAATTTCTATATCACTCCATAAAGGAGAAATGCAAAATTCTTGATCTTGATTTCAATGAAGTGGAAAAAAATATTGTTGTGATTGATGCCTCCGACAATATGGAATTGAGAGAAAATCCAAAAGCATTGATGGATACAATGGCTTACGCAATAAAGGAGAAGAAGATAACAAATGTTATAATAGACAGCATCACTGGTTTGTATGAGCATAAGGAGGTTATGGCAAGGCAGATTGTGAGGCAGTTCTTTAATTTCCTCAAGAAATGGAAGCAGACAGGCATTTTCATTTCTCAAAAACGCTCTGCCCAGTCAAGCGAGACGGCCGAGGCGGCGGGCGGGCTTGCAGTGGCTCACATTGTGGATGGAACAATTGTGATGGATAAAAAGGTGATTATGAATGCAAGAGAGGCGAGCTTTTATAGAAAGGAAATAGGAGATGTTATAAGATTTATAAGGATAGACGGATGCAGAATAAGTGGTCATGATTCAAGAACCTGGGTTTTTGAGATAACTGAATTTGGAACAATAAATATTTTATCCCCCTTGGAGGATTATATAGGGAGGTGAAAATATGGAGATAATCAGAGAGGCAAAAGGAAAGGATATTGACAGCATGGCTGAGAAAGTGTTTATGGAAAGCATAAGGATAATAGGAGGATTGAGGAAGCTTATAGAGTACAGAAATTTGACCTGGTTACCATCTCTGGCAGAAGCATCATATGTAATAATTATGAAGAATGAAGCAATAAAAACATATAAAGAAATAGCATATGAGCTTGGCATAACTGAACAGACTGCAAAAAATATAGCCACTGCTGATGAGGAGAGGGTTAAAGAATACATAATCAACGAAGGAGAGAGACCGGATGAGCATATAGCTGGGGGACTTGCAAAGCTGGCATACAAGAAGATAAAACAGGAAGGAGGATTTGAAGAATCATCATTCAGCAAAGAGGAAATTGAGGCACTTGGAATTGACTGGGCAGTTCATGTTCTCGCAAGAATAAAGGGAATTGATTTTCCAGCTGATGAGGAAGTATTAAAAACCCATCTAGAAGGAATGGAGATAATGGGAAAGAGGATAGAGGATATACTATCAGCCATTGAATATCCTGTTAAAAGCCCTGCAGAACTGCTCCATAAAATAAAGGAAAAACTGAATGATTGAGGTAAAATATACATCACTTTGCCCCATATGCGGAAAGGATTTAACGGCTGAGGAGATTGAAAATGGCAAATGCCATGAAAAAGAAAAGAATCTCTGCTACTTTGATACAGAGAAAGAAATAAATCAATTCATTGAATTTTTTGAAAGAAAAGTAGGAAAACCGAGGCATCTCCAGAAATACTGGGCTAAGAGGGTGCTAAATGGAGAGAGTTTTGCTGCTGTGGCTCCGACGGGCATAGGAAAAAGTACATTTGGTATTGCAATGGCTGCATATCTGGCAAATTTTAAGGGTTGCAAGAGTTACATCATTTTTCCCACATCCCTCCTAGTTGAACAGGCAGCAGGTATGCTAAAAAAATTTGGCAATGTGAATTATATTTACTATCATTCAAAAGTTTCGAAGAGGGAAGAGTTTTTTGAGAAACTGGAAAAAAATGATTATGATATTCTTATCACAACATCACAATTTCTTTCAAGAAATTTCAGTAGGATAAAGCGGAAATTTGATTTTATTTTCGTAGATGATGTGGACTCCATATTGAAGGCATCAAAAAACATCGACAGAATTCTACATCTCATGGGTTTTAAATACCAGAATGGAGAGTGGAAAGGGAAAACAGATTCGGTTCTGATGGTGTCAACAGCTACTGCAAAGAAGGGAAAAAAGGCCAATTTATTCAGAAAATTGCTTGGATTTGATATAGGTTCCTCCAGATACTCGGTAAGGAATGTCGTTGACATATATGCCAATAAAACAAAAATATCTGAAATAATGGAAAAAATGGGAGATGGCGGCATAATATACTGCAGAGATGCCGAGGAAGCAGAAAATATTTACGAAGCTTTAAGTAAAAAATACAGGGTTGGTTTAATTCTCTCCCAAACAAAAAATGATTTTGAAAAATTCAAAAATGGAGAGATATCATATCTCATAGGGACTTCCCACTATTATGGACTTCTGGTGAGAGGAATAGATTTGCCAGAGAGAATAAAATATGTGATTTTCAATGGTGCTCCTGTATTCAAAATAAAAATAGATTCCATAGATGATGCAACGTCGTCTGCAATAAAAATGATTGCATCCCTTTTAAGAGATTCCGAGGAGATAAAAAAATTCATACCTCTTTTACCATCCATAGAAAGAAGAAAAGAGTTTAAAGAACTTAAAGAAAGCATAAAAAAGATTATATCTGTGGATTACAAGGGAAAGGATTTTTTGATAAGGAATAAAACTCTGATTATACCCGATATAAGAACATATCTTCAGGGCTCAGGAAGAGCATCCCGCCTGCATGCCGGAGGGCTCACCAAAGGCGCCTCCTTTCTGATTGAAAATGATGAGGATGCAGCAAAGGCTTTTATTGAAAGAGCGAGCTATTATGATATAGAGTTTAAAGATATGGAGGACATTGATTTTGGAGAATTGAAACGGGAGATTGAGGAGAGTAGAAAAGGTATAGGAAAAGAAGATGTAATAAAACCTGCTCTTTTTATAGTTGAGAGCCCCACAAAGGCAAAACAGATTGCAAAATTTTTTGGTAAACCCAGTATCATAACTGATGGAAATTGCGTTGCTTATGAAGTAGCATCATTCAAAAACACCTTCATAATTACAGCAAGTCTTGGACATATAACGGATTTAATAACAGACAGAGGGTTTCACGGAATAGAGGTTAATGAAGATATTATCCCTCTCTACTCCTCAATAAAGAGATGCATGGAGTGTGGAAAACAATTCACCCAGGAGGTAACAAAATGTCCCTACTGTGGAAGCGATAAAATAAATGATGCAAAGGATAGAGTTAATTTTATGAGAAAAATGGCATACGAAACAGAAAACATAATCATAGGAACTGACCCAGATGCAGAGGGAGAAAAAATTGCCTGGGATATTGCAAATATGGTGAGGGGTTGCGGAAGAGTAAAAAGAGTGGAATTCCATGAAATAACAATTAATGCAGTAAAAAAAGCTCTGGAGAGTATGAAAGAAATAGACGAGAATAGGGTCAAAGCTCAGATTGTAAGGAGGATAGAGGACAGATGGATTGGATTTGAATTGAGTCACATATTATGGGATGCATTCAATGAGAGAAATTTATCGGCAGGAAGGGCTCAAACTCCTGTATTGGGATGGATAATTGAGAGATGGAAGGAGTCTAAAAAGAAAGTTAAAGTCGGGATAGTAAAAGATCTGGATCTCATTTTACCCGAACCCTATAATGAGACAATGGATGTAGAGATAAAATTAAAGGAAAGGAAAGAGAGAGAAATTACCCCCCTTCCACCCTACACCACCGAAACCATGCTTAGAGATGCAGACAGAATTTTACATTTGAAACCATCAGAGACAATGAAAATCGCCCAGGAATTATTTGAAAATGGATTGATAACATACCACAGAACAGACTCCATACATGTGAGCGAGAATGGCATAAAAGTTGCAAAAGATTATCTCAAAGAGTATTTTTATCCCAGAAAATGGAGAGGAAAGGGAGCCCATGAATGCATTCGTCCCACCCGTGCATGGGATGCAGGGCTTGTAAAAAAGCTGGGATATGAGGGAATTATAAACAAGTTGGATGAAAAGCATCTTCAACTATATGATCTGATATTCCGTCGATTCATGGCCAGTATGATGGCAGATTACACTGCAATGGTGGAGAAATATGAAATCAAATATGGAAAAAATAGAATAGAGGAGGTAAGATATGTATCTGCAGAAGGAAAGTCATATGAAATTTATAGTGCTATAGAGATAAAGCCACCTCTACCAGAGGGAAAATTTACCTTGAAAGCAATAATAAAGCATATACCAAAAACAAAGCCATTTTCCATTGCAGAACTGATAGAAACAATGAAGAATAAGAAAATAGGAAGGCCATCCACATATGCTGTGATAATAGATAAATTGTTTACCAGAAATTATATTGTTGATAGGGGAGGAAGAATAATGCCCACCTCAAAGGGGATAAAGGTATTTGAATTTCTTTCAAAAAATTATGGAGAGTTTATATCTGAGAGGAGAACAAAGGAAATGCTGGAGAGAATGGATGCAGTGGAGAACGGAATGGCCGATTACAATGAGATTCTGTTATCTCTATATAAAGAAATTAAAGAAATAAAGAAATTGAGCTGATTACATTTCTTCAAGGGCTTCCATACCAAGTAATGAAAGAACATTCTTCAGCACCTGTTTGGTAGCCATTACAAGCGCAAGTCTTTCTTTTTCCTTATCATCTCCTATCACCTTGCAGTCCCTGTAAAAGATATTGAAATCAGATGCAACTCTGTAAGCATAATCGGCAATAATTGCAGGATTTCTTGAATTTATACTCCTTGTTATATAATCTGGAAATTTTGCGAGGGTCCTTATCAATTTAATTTCAGATTGGTGAGTGAAATCGTAATGATTCAGAGGATGAAAATCTGCTTTTCTAAGTATGGATGAACATCTGGCATGAGCATATTGAATAAATGGGGCTGATTCGCCCTCCATGCTCAATGCATCCTCCCACCTGAAAGTTATGGCTTTATCGGGGTTTACTTTGATTATATTATATCTTATGGCATCAATACCAATTTCAGTATATATTTTCTCATTTTCTTCCCTTCCCCTCTTCACAAGTTCCTCTCTTGCTCTTGATATAGCCTCATCTATCAGCTCATCCAGATAAACAACTCTCCCTTTCCTCGTTGACATTCTGCCTTCTGGAAGAGAAACAAATGAATAGAATATGACATCAGGTATCTTTTCATTCAGCAATTTCAGAGCAATTCTCACCTGCTCAGCCTCAAGTTTGTGATCCTCACCAAGGATATTTATCATGATATCTGCTCTATTGCCCTTCCATATATGATATGCTATATCTCTGGCAGCATATAATGAAGTGCCATTGCTCCTGGTCAAAAAGAACTTTTTATTTCTTCCATGTATTCCAAATTCTTCCAAATCAAGATAAATTGCTTTTCCCTCCTCTCCAGCATAAGGAAGAGATGCCAGTTTTTCTATTATTTCATACACACTTCCGTCAAGTACAAATCTTGATTCTTCCACAAATTCATCCATATAAATGTGCAATCTGTTCAGGCTTTCCATTATGCCTTCCAGAACAGGTTTATAAATTTTCTTAATTTCCTGAAGTAACTCTCTGTCTCCTTCCTCACATCTCTTTATTATATTATTTATCTCCTCTCTTACCCTTTCATCTTTCTCCATAAGTTTTGATGCTTCCTGATAAAACACCACATATCTGTGGTCAGCTTTACTCTCTTCTACCTCAATATCCAAATTTTTAACCCCCCAGAATAAAGTGGCCACCTGCCGGCCCATATCATCCACATAGTACTGGGTTATTACATCATACCCTCCAAATTTTAGTATCCTGGCCATGGTATCGCCAATAATTGGATTTCTGGCCCTTCCAACATGCAACGGACCATTTGGATTTGCAGATGTATGCTCCACTATAACCTTCTTATTTTTGTCATCGAGTTTTCCATACGAATCTTTAAGGGAGAGGATGAGTTTTATTGTTTCATCTGCCAGCCTATTTTTATCTATGAAAAAGTTTACATATCCTCTTGTAGCCTCAATCTTTTCAATCCAGCCTCCTGCCTCAAGTTTGCTGGCTACCTCCTCAGCTATTTTATCCGGAGGCATTTTTAAAGTTCTTGATAGCTGAAAGCATGGAAGAGCAAGGTCTGCAATCTCTTCCTTTGGTTCCTCAATCCTCAGATTGTCATAACCAAGAGAGGAAAGTTTTTTTATCACATCTTCTCTGAAAGCATCAAACGGATATTTCATCTAACAAGAAATGATTTATTGCTTATAAATTATTCAGCAAAATAAATCAATATGATATGCATACATTGTTAATGGAGAAAAAACTTGATAAAAATATTGTATTACTTGGCCTGATAAGTTTTTTCACAGATATGAGCAGTGAAGCAATAATGCCCATACTCCCATTTTTCATTTCCCAGCTGGAAGGCGCAAAAATAATAGGAGTTGGTCTTGCTGTAGGACTGATAATGGGAATAGGAGACGCAACCGCAAGTATAACAAATTTCGTATCAGGTATAGTATCTGATAGAGTTGCAAGAAGAAAGGTATTTATCACGGCAGGTTACACCATATCCGCCTCATCAAAACTTCTTTTCCCATTTTCATCCTCATGGTGGCACATGCTTATTTTTAGAGGTATCGAAAGAGCTGGAAAGGGTATAAGAAGCGCTCCGAGGGATGCACTTATAGGGGAGATGTATGAAAAACAAAGAGGGCATGCATTCGGTTTCCATAGAATGATGGATACGGCGGGGGCTGTTACTGGAAGCATAATAGCCTTTATTCTGTTCTGGTATATGAAAATGGAAATAAAAACCATTCTTTTAATTGCTGCTTTACTTGCATTCTTTGCAATTCCACCAATATTATTCGTAAAGGAAGGAAGAGGAATGAAAAAGGAAAAGAAATTTGTTATCAATAGTAAAATGAAGAAATTTGTTATCATAGCCACTCTTTTTTATCTGGGAAACTTCTCTTATGCCTTCCTGCTTCTTAGAACAAAGGATATAATGCTCTCACATTTTTCAATTCTGGATTCTGTTGCAATAACCTTTCTAATGTATGCTTTTTTCAATATAATATATGCTTCCCTATCCCCATATTTCGGGAAATTGAGCGATAGAATAGGGAGGAGGAATATAATTGTGTCAGGTTATCTTCTATTTGCAGTAATATGCTCTGGGTTTCTGATAATACCATTTATTTTTGCGGGAGAAATAATAATTGTCATTCTCCTATTTGCCCTGTATGGAGTAATGTTTTCCATGATTGAGGCAAATCAGAGAGCATACGTAGCAGATATAGGAGGAGGGGCTGCATCTCAGGGTGTATTCAAAGCATTTACAGGAATGGTGGCAATTCCTTCGGGCATAATAGCAGGAGCCCTATGGGATATTTCTAGCAATTTAACATTCATATATGGGTTAGCCCTCTCCCTCGTCTCAGCCATACTTCTTTACACATGGATGGAAAAAAATTAAAAGAGAAAGTCAATTAGGCAATGTGGGCGGGTCACCTAGAGGCTGGGTGGTGGACTGCAGATCCACATACGCGGGTTCAAATCCCGCCCCGCCCTCTTGAAAAAGATTAACATGCTTGAAGATGTGGTCAGAAAGGATTACAGAATATTTGATAAAAACGAGAACATTGGAAATGCTTTGGGTTATTTATACGAAGAGAAGCACTTTCCAATAATAGCAGATAACAAAAAACCATGGGGAATTCTTTATGAATCCAAATTTATAAAGAGGAAACCACTCCTCAATGAAAAAATAGAGAATTTTTCCACACCGGTTCCAAAAATAGATGCAACATATTCATTTTCAAAAGCAAAAGCCAAAATGAAAGAGAGCAGGAAAACATATGCCATTGTCATGTTTGAAAAGAAATTGATGGGTTACATAAAAGGAATTGATGTCTTATACGAAAATAGAATGAAGAAAGCAGGAGATATTGCCAGATATGTCGAGCCCCTCTCTCCAAATGATACAGTTTCAAATGCTCTAAAATACATGCAGAAGAATAAAATGGCTTTTATACCAGTGGTTGAGAATGAAAAGTTTATTGGAATACTTCATGTCAGAGATATTATCGGATTGGAAATAACCGGTGAAAAATATAGGGGATATCACACAGAAAAAATAAATACCATGAAACTTCCCATCTCCGGATTCATGGAAAGAGGAATAAGAACAGTAGGTGTGGAGGATACTGAAAATATAATAAAAATTGTGGACAAGCAGGGTTTTGCGGTTGTTGTTGAAAAAAATAAATATTATGGAGTTATTGAGCAAATGGAATTGATGGGGTGATAAACATGTTAATACGGAAAGGAAAGGTGAAGGAAGTACATGACATAGGAGGAGGAAAACTAAAATTTGTATTTACAGATAACATATCCGTATTTGATAAAATTATTCCCACCAAGATAGAGAAGAAAGGATGTGTGCTGTGCGGCATCTCTTCATACTGGTTTGAGAAATGTGAAAAGAATGGAATAATGAGTCATTTCATAGAGAGAGATGGAAAGAATACAATGGTTGTGAGAAAATTTGATATAGTTGACAGAGGAGAGAGAAACAGGGGCAATTATCTGATTCCTCTGGAAGTTATCGCAAGGTATTATGTTGCCGGCTCATTTTATGAAAGAAATAAGGATAAATATGAGTATGGGGAAAAACTGGATGAACCTGTGATAGAATTTACAACAAAGTTTGAAAAATTTGACCGCCTCATAGATGAAAAAGAAGCAATGGAGATTGGAGGAATTAGCAGGGAGGATATCGAAGAAATAAAGGAGATAGTTCTTCGCATTGATGAAATGATTGCAAAGAATGTGGAAAAAAATGGTCTCATTCATGTAGATGGAAAAAAGGAGTTTGCATTTGATGATTCACGCAATCTGGTTGTGGTCGATACATTTGGCACCCCCGATGAGGACAGATTCTGGGATATTAAAAGCTATGAGGAAGGAAAATTCATAGAGCTCAGCAAGGAGTATGTCAGGAAATATTATAAGGATACAGGATACTATGAGGAGTTGAAAAAGGCAAGAAATGAAGGAAAAGAAGAACCGGCCATTCCCCCACTACCAGAAAATATCGCCAATGAGATATCAAACCTGTATGTTTCCTTATACGAAAAGCTCACCAACCAGAAATGCGACTGTTAAGAATACATAATATCATCTTTATCGTCTTCTCTGTCCTCATCCACATTTCTCTTCTTTTTCTTTATGAGTTTATACTGCCTCTGCCTTCCAACAAATACTATATCAAATCTTATCATTCTCACAAATTTTTTATCTGGTAGGATATCAATGTCAACAATTCCCCTCTTCTGTAATTTTATTATCTCCATGGTTACCTTATTCACAGAAACACCCAGTTTTGATGCAATTTCTTTTATGGTAACGGGATAATCTTTCTGGACTGTTTTTACTATCCTCTCAGCCATACTTCCTTTTTCAATTTCTATCATGCCCTCACCCTCTTTAACTTGCCCCCGCACACAGGGCATTCCTCATAATATGAGCTGAAATATTTCCCACAGCTTCTGCATCTCCATTTCCATTTAATTTCCTCTTCTATTTCCTCCTGCATTACCCCGCGAAAATTCAATTTCATTTTCCTCGCCACATTTTGAATTGCATAATCATCCGTTATTATGGTACCACCAGTATGAAGAGCCAAAGCAATAACACCTATATCCACATCAGATAATTTTTCATAATCTCCTGTCCTCTTTGCAACCTCTATCACCTTCTCAACACATTCTTCTGGAGGAGAAATCACCTCCATACCAGCCGCCAGCATATATTGCAGGCGCCGCCATGAGGCTCCGCCTTCTTTTATTTCTCCAAGTACCCCATCTGTTGTTACAGCATCGTTTCCATGAATCTTGAATGAGAGTATGGCCGATGTATCCAGTACAAACATTATATTTTAAACCCTGATGGATTTAATTTTTTTCCTAAAGTATTTTTATTTAAAATTGATTAACCTTGATGAATTATCTGCTTATTGCCATGACTGCTCTTGTTGCCTTTACCTGGGGAATGCTGTTCGCTTTCTGGCTAATTTTTGCAAGAACAGCCAGCAGGATAGCAAAATTGCTTGAAAAAACCACTGGCAAGGAAATAAATATGGAGGAATTTTTTCAGATGATTGAAAACATAATAGATAGAGCCTATGAGGAGATGAAAAGAAATGAGAATAGATGAATTCATAAAGGGCTCTATTGAACAGATACGGAGGGTGAGAACAAACCTATCCTACATGTACAAATTTATTGTTTTTGTTACCCCCTTTTTGACGGTGGCATATTATTTCTTCCTTATCTATAATATTCTTTCCCCTGAAGAAATAACAAAATATACTGCTCTCACTCTTGCCTATTTTTTTCCTCCCGCAGGAAAGGAAACCGTCATTCCCCTGATGCTCTCTGATAAACTTGGTCCCCCTATCTCTCCATGGATTGTGGGAAGCACAATAGTAATAATAGACATAATCTCATCTGCCATAATAGCATACAACTGGTGGTTTGCAGAATTAATAATAAAACACATCCCTTATCTGGATAGAGGTTATGAGTTTCTCCAGAAAAAAGCGGAAAGATTCAGAAAGAAGAAATGGTTAACCATAAGCCTCCTTCTTTTCATGATAACTCCGTTTCAGGGAACGGGAGGGATAAGTACAACAATACTATCAAGATTGCTGGGGTTAAAAGCCAATAAAACCGTGCTTATTGTTGCTCTGGGCTCATCAATAACAACAGGCGTATGGATACTGTGGTGGCTTGGTTTTCTGAACTTCCTTAAAGGAATATTTTTTATATTGTGGTAACTTTACTCTCATGAAGGTTCTTGTCACAGGAGGAGCAGGTTTTATAGGAAGCAATTTAATTGATGCCCTTGTTGATGATCACGAGGTTGTATGCATTGATAATTTCTCTTCAGGAAGAAGAGAGTTTATAGAACACAACATAGATAAAATAGAACTCATAGAAGGTGATCTCCTTAACAGAGATGATATTAAAAAAGCGGTTAAAGATGTTGATATTGTATTTCATCTTGCAGCCAATCCCGATGTCAAACTCGGTGTTTCCAACACAAAAATTCATTTCGACCAGAACATAGTTGCAACATATAATCTGCTTGAAGAAATGAGGAATGCTGGCGTGGAGAAGATAGTGTTTACCTCATCATCAACAGTGTATGGAGAGGCTGAAATTATCCCGACTTCAGAGAATTATGGTCCTCTGTTTCCAATATCCATGTATGGCGCATCAAAGCTGGCGGCAGAGGCCATTATCTCAGCCTACTCCCATGTTTTTGATATGAAAGCAATAATATACAGATTTGCCAATGTGGTTGGACCAAGGTCAACACATGGCGTAATATACGATTTTATACATAAACTGATAAAAAATCCCGATAAACTGGAAATTCTTGGAGATGGAAGCCAGAAAAAATCATATCTTTACATAGATGACTGCATAGAAGCAATGATTTTTGGGTTGAAGGTGAATAAGAGCATAGAGGCATTCAATATAGGCTCAGAAGACTGGATAGATGTTAGAGGGATCGCAGACATTGTATCATCAGTAATGGGAGTCAAACCAGAATACATCTTTACAGGAGGTATAGATGGAAGAGGATGGAAGGGGGATGTTAAAATAATGCGGCTTTCCATTGAAAAACTCAAAAAAATGGGATGGAAACCAAAATACAATAGTAAAGAAGCCGTAGAACTCACTGCCAAATGGATGTATGAGAATATAGATAAGATATAGGAGCTTTTACCATTGATGTTTTTCATATTCGAATAATAGAAGTAATGTAAAAATAGAGTAAAGAACCTTTTTATCTAATGACGGTAATAATTTTTATGAATGAAAAAGGAACCAGAGATTGCCCCTTAAATTTGAGTGATTGGATAAATTTTCTTCAAAATAGACAAATTACTGCCTATTCAATATCAAATATTATTGTTATGCTCTCTATAACAATTTATTCAATGTCTTTTTCATTAATTACCTCAAATATTATACCCGAACCAAACTACATTACAATAGGTACGATATTTCTTATGGCGATAATATTAATAAATACAGTAGTTGGAATAAAAAATGCGTTTAGAAATATCCCTAAAATCAAAAAATTAATTGACGAAATAATTGATGGAAAATTGACGGACCCTAATTTAATTCGAGAGAAATGGAAAAACATTGAAAAATAATTTTTCACATAAGATTATAAAGGATAAACCAACAAATTAGCCTGTAAGTATAATAACATTAACTGCTTGTTTCCTCTTATTCCTCAATCCTCCGCATTTGTGCTATTGCTTTTGGCTTTGTAATTCCTAAAATTCTGCATTAGTTTATACATAATTCAAAAACGGATTTAAATGTTAGAGAAATAAAGCCGGCGAAGGGATTTGAACCCTTGACCTGCTGATTACAAGTCAGCCGCTCTACCGGGCTAAGCTACGCCGGCTTGATTTGAAATAATCTTTTTATTAAAAAGTTTTATGGATGGCCCTACAAAGGAGACATTCTGCCAAATACTGCCATGGAGAATATGGTTACAACACCAAAAAGAAACATGGCAACCGGCAAAGATTTTCCAAGGGAATAAATAAATTCTATTTTATCATCACCTTCATCAATTCCATTTGCAAATCTTGTCAGGAGAAAAACAAGTTGCATTATGTATATTCCCACAACCAGGACAAATTGATTTGCATCAACATTTATTATTGCATATTTACTCAATCCAAAGAGAGATGTGCTTACATGAATGGATGAAAGGTTCATTTTCTCAATAACATTGATTATCAACTTTGTTATGCCAAGAGTGACTCCCGCAATAAGAGGAGCAAAGACTGTAGCGGTTGTTCTCAATGTTGAGGTAAGTGTCCCAAGTGAATTTTTTATATTTTTCTCAACATCCTGCAGTTGCTTGAGGTGGTCCGCAATTTTTATTATGGCCACTCCCGCTGCTATATAACTTCTTTTTATACCTTCTATGAAGAGCCTCATGATGGCTCTTATTCTGTCAGAATAAACATATTTCAAAGAACCAAATTCTTCATCAAATAATGCATCCTTTGTGCTCATTCTCATGGACGAGAGATTGAATGCTGTGCTTTCAAATACCTCCGCCATTGGGGAGCCTTTCATAACCTTGGATGCATATAGAAATGCATCTTCTGCAGGTTTTCCTTCCATTATTCTTTTTCCAAGAACATACAGTGAATCACTGAATTCTTTTTCCATGCTCTTTATTTCATCCCTTATCTTCTTATAGGTAGAGTATGTTTTTAATGAGTAGATTGATACAGCAGCCGACAACCCCCATAGGGGAAACAATGATGAGGGAATAGGACCCGTTTTCATAGATAGAATAAAAGGGAGAGATATCAATATGCCAATAAACATGGCAAAAATTGCATTTGCCTTTTTGTTTATTTTTTCAATTTCCGGATGAGATGATGGTATGGAGGGAGGATTGAATGTGGCAGGTCTTGAGAGCAATATCTTTCTCATATAGAAAAAGAGAGCAATGGGAAGAATTACATCATAAAATAGGAATATCTGGAATATACTAACAGCCATGCCAGCCAGACTGGCGGCAGGCGCCATGGCTATTAGAGCAAGGGGTATCATAACGCCGATGGAGTATATTACTATTGTCGGCTCATGAAGCTTGTTTGCAAACTCCGTCATTAAATATTTTGTTCCATCAAGCACAACATCAAGACTTCTATCAAGTGTGATGTTTCTTCCTTCATTGCTTGCCT
Organism: Thermoplasmata archaeon; assembly: GCA_021162815.1. Lineage (GTDB taxonomy): Archaea > Thermoplasmatota > E2 > UBA202 > JdFR-43 > JAGGXW01. The sequence goes on from JAGGXW010000022.1 coordinate 30,092, forward strand.
CATGAATGGAACTCCTTATTAAATGAATCGCTCTCTTCAGATAATCGCTCCATTTTCCCCATTCCTCAGCAAAATATGTCATAGCATCATCTATACCCTTATAAATTCTTATTTCCATATCCCATATGAGTTTTCTCAGATCCCTGGCCAATGAGGTATTAGATTCCCTTGCTGCAAATCTTATGGCATTTTCGAGATTGGGGATAAGTTTTAGATACATCACTATATAGCTTATTATTTCTGGTATGTCTCCAAGGGAATGTATCTTCATCTGTCTTGCCCTGCTTTTTGGATACTCACTTGTAATATGAATAGCCATTACTGGCAATCCCACAGTTATGAATATTAATAGAAGTACTGTGAATATACCCATGTGAAATGGAGAGAATCTATAGAATAAAAATATGATAACATCAAGAAGAATAGCTGCAAGAAGAGCAATAACTCCCGCAGCGTATGAAAACAAAATAATTTCATGAGGTTCCACCCTCATCCCTGTAAATTTTATCGAGTCAATAAACTCATCTGAAACTTTTTTCTTTATCTTTTCCCTGAATTCTTCCGGATTTCCAACAATCCATGAAAAATGTTTTATTGCAAATTTACACCCTCTCTCAAATATGTCATCCATCGTATCCCTTGGCATACTCGCTATACCATTTCATCCATTTTTTCTCAACCTCTTTATAATCCGGCTTGCCATGTTCTTCCTTACTCTCCTCAATTAAAATCCAGAATGCATTATTTGCATCCCTGATGGCTGGTGCTTCCATAAGCGATGGCTTCCTTTCTCCTTTTTTCACGATTTCTTCTTTTATCTTTGTTCTTAAAGCAATGTTTTCCAGAGCCTCCTCTATGCTTATTCCCCACTGCATGGCGACCATTTCTATTATTTCAGACTGGCCCATATCAAGCAAATCGGTTGCTTTAAGCTCATCATCTTTTGCATCATATCTCATTATATCGGCAAATATTTTATCAGGATCAATTTCTTTGCCCCATCCTCTCTTAACAATTTCAGATATCTGTATAACTCTTCTCCTCTTTTCAACACCGCCTCCCACCCTTATAGGCGCAGCAACAACGACAATATCTGTTGCCTTAAAAGAGGTTGGAGGAACCCCAATATCATAAACTATTCTCTCAAAAACATCTCTTGTTGTGGCACCATGTATTGTACCCAACACTATGTTGCCTGCAGCACCAACCCTCATTGCTTCAAACAGCACCTTTGTTTCCTCTCCTCTCACCTCTCCAAGAATTAGAACAGATTCTCCCAGCCTTAATGCAGTTCTAAGAGCTGTTTCTGGTTCTATTCCGCTTCCTTCCATGGCTGTTATGGACTGGGTTATTAGAGATTGTATTTTATATCCAAGGAACTGGAGTTCATCCACAGGTATTTCTGGAGTATCCTCTATGGTTAAAATTCTGTATCTCTGTGGTATTTCCAGAATTAACGAGGAAAGAAGAGATGACTTTCCTGCTCCTCTGCTTCCTGCAATTAATATTGTTGCCTGACCATCAATAAGAAAACTTAGCAAGCCAGCTGCAAGAGAGGAAAGCATTCTATTTGAAATAAATTTAGGAAGAGTCCAAGGAGTTATGCTGTGACGACGTATTGCAAATGCAACTCCTTTGGGAGTGAGTGGAGAAGCAATGGCTGCAATTCTTGCTTTGTAGTCTTCAAGTCCCATATCAAGTATAGGAGATGCCTCAGAGAATGGCCTCCCACTTATGCTCCTGAATCGAGAGGAGAGTGTTTCGACATCATTTTCCGAAAAGTAAATATTTGATGTATATTCCTCACCCTGCCACACTATGTGCACAGGATTACTCTCAACAGGGGCATTGATATAAATATCCTGAATGTTCTTATCCATGAGAAGGTCTTCTAATAAACCAAGCCCTGCAGTATATTTTGCAAATATATCTGCCAGCATTTGAAGCTGTTCCATATTGAGGTTCATTCCTTTCTCTTCTGCAATCTCCTTAATTTTCTCCCTAGCAAATTTCATGAAATATTCTCTTGCAAGTTCTTCCTCCATAAATGATGTATCCTCTGGTCTGTGCCTTGCAAGTTCTTCCTTGACTTCCTGAAGAAGTTCAAGATATTTCTTATCCAGATTATATTCCGGAGGAATTATAAAATAAAGTTTTTCAGGTCTGGAGGAAAGAGAGTATAATGAAACTTCTATACTTTTTCCTCTCCTGTCAATTTCATATTTTTTTATGAAAACAGCATCATCAGGTGGAAACAATTTTATGTAACTGTCGAAAAATATGGGTTTTATGTATGGCTGGATTTTGTGAATGTAGTAATAATCGCTTTCTTCTTCTCCAATCCACGGGGCTATTCTCAACATTTTTTTCAATTCCTTCAAAAATTCTTTTTTGCATTTGTTGCAATCATAATCCTTTTCAAGTATGACGGGCCTGGAATGCCTGTTTTCCATTTCAATTTTTGCTTTAATAACTTTATATGCACTTATTATGTCCTTCTCTGATAAAGCACTCATATTGGCATACCATTTTATCTCCTCTTCCAGGCACTCCTTGCATTTTTCATTTATTTTGTAATTGAAAGATGCTATCTCTTCCCTGAGAAAAGCGAGACTCTTTAAAAGATTCAATGCATCCATATCAAAAATTTTTACAAATTCCTTTCCTGCCAAAACAAGTCTATCTATCCTGGCTTTTTCCGATAGTATTGAAAGGATATTGTTTCTGCAATTTTCATCAAGAAGAGATGAAGAGTACTCACATTTTTTGCAGTTTATGATCAAACTTTTTATTCCTCCCCCTTTTGCATATTCATGAGTACAGCCCATAAATATAAAAGTTAATTAATAAAACGTCTATATATTTTTCTATGGAGGCTGCTGGCTTGACCGCCAAGGTTTATATTTTGGGAAGGCGTGGTAAAGAAGAAGATGGTTTATTGAATATAGGAAGATACTATGCCTTAGATGCTTCCTTGGGTTCAAATGTTTATGTGGATGCGTTAAAGCCACATGTAATACTCATATGCGGAAAAAGAGGATATGGAAAATCATATACACTCGGGGTTTTCATTGAGGAAATTATGAAATTGGATGATAAAATAAGAAAAAATATTGCAATTATTGTCGTTGATACTCTCGGAATATTCTGGACCCTCTCATTTCCAAATTCAAAGCAAATGAATGAACTCTCAAAATGGGGAATGGAGCCAGAAGGGTTCAGTATCTCCATTCTCACAAGCAATAAAATGGTGGAAGAATACAACAAAAGAGGAATGAATGCGGGCAAGCTAACCATAAAAACATCTGAGATTCATCCGCTGGAATGGATGAATCTTTTCGGATTGAGCATGGAATCAGAAACAGGGGCCATAATAACAAGGGCCGTAACAGAAATGGATGGTGATTATTCACTTGATGATATAATAGACTCCATAAAAAATGATGACAGGATGGAAGAATATAAAAAGATTGTGGCAGAAAATTTCTTTTTAATGGCCAAGTCATGGAATATTTTTGATAAAAAAGGAATGGAGATAAAAGATATAGTTGTTCCAGGGAAGGTAACCATTCTTGATGTAAGTTCATATCCCGAGGAACTAAAATCCCTGATAGTTGCAATAATAGCAAGGAAGATATTTGAGGAAAGGATAAATGAAAGAAAAAAAGAGGAGGATGCAAAAATGAAGGGGATGAAATATTCCCCATCCATTCCAATAACATGGCTTGCCATAGATGAGGCACATATCTTTCTCCCCCATGAGGAAAATATATGCAAGGATGTGCTGATAAAACAATGGATGCGTCAGGGCCGCCAGCCCGGGGTGGCGCTTATTATGGCTACGCAAAGACCAAGTTCCATTGATGAAGAGGTAATATCTCACAGCGATATCATAATTTCTCACCGCCTCACTGCCCAGGAAGACATAGATGCATTGAACAGGGTAAGACCAACATACATGCATGGGGAAATGAAAGAGGCAATAAAGAAGGTGGGAAAGGAGAGAGGCGTTGCTCTTATTGTTGATGACGTGTCTGAGAGCGTTCACATAATAAAAATAAGGCCTCGCATGAGCTGGCATGCAGGTGAGGAGCCATCTGCAAAAAATGATTGAATCGATTTTGATTTTGATTGCCCTGATTGCAGCATGCTATACTGATTTGAAAGAAAAAATCATTCCAAATTATATCACCATTCCGATGATAGTGGCTGGGGTCATAATTCTCCTCTATAACTTTAACTTTTTTCGTTTAATAATAGTTCTTTTTTCCTCCTCGCTAATAATGGCAATGTGGTATGCAGGGGTGTGGGGCGGAGGAGATGCTAAGCTTATTATTGGAATAATAACCTTAATGAGCGGTAATCTTTTCTTCATCCCGGCATTTTTCTTTTCAATAGGAATTGTCTCCATGGTACATTACCTTATTTTTGGAATGATACATGAAATGAGAAACGGCAATGCCAAAAAATTCATTCTATTTATGTCCTCCATCATAATTTCCACATATCTTGCATACTTGCTAAGTCATCAATTCATTCCATTTCTCTCCCCCATAATCGCTGCAGCAGTATTTTTCATAATGGGAGACATGCTCTCACAGCACATATCATGCACAAGCATGAAAAAAATAGAGGAAATAGAGGAAGGAAGCATGCTGGCGGAGAGGATATGCCTAGAAAGAGGAAATGTCATAATAAAAAAGATAAGCCCCTCAATATTTGAGAGGTTCAGAGATAATTGCAATTCATTAACAGGATATTTTGCTGATAGAGAGAATATAGAAAAATTCAGAAAATATGTGGATGAGGTAGAGATATTCATATCATATCCAATGGCTCCACTTATACTCATAGCCTTTATCTTGGCAGCATTCTTCATCAATAATCAATGATAAAAATAATAAATGAATATTCAATATTCACACAATGAAAAGAGATAAGGAAGAAGAGATAAGAATGGGTATTGTAGTATCGGAGTTCAATTACGATATCACAATGAGTATGCTTGAACTTGCCAAAGAGCATGCAAGATTTCTGGGAGTAGATGTTGTTAAAGTTGTAAAAGTTCCGGGAGTTTTTGATATTCCATTTGCTCTCAAAAAATTGTTGCAGGATATTGGGATTGATGTGGCTGTTGTTCTTGGCTCAGTTATTGAGGGGGAAACAGAACATGATGAGGTGATAATGCAACAGGCAACCAGGAAAATAATGGACCTTTCTCTGGAATATGAAAAGCCTGTTGGACTCGGAATAACAGGGCATGGAATGAACCGCCTGCAGGCGGAGGAAAGGATAGAGAGAGCCAAGCAGGCTGTGGAGGCGGCAGTAAAGCTATACAGGGCAAGTCATTAAAATGCTTGAAGGAAAGAAGGCCATTATCACAGGGGCATCAAGGGGTATAGGCAGGGCAATAGCCATCAAATTTGCTGAGAATGGAGCCTTTGTTGGTATAAACTATATTCGGAATAGAGAGAAGGCAGAGGAGGTACTTGAGGAGGTAAGGAAGTATGGAGAGGGTATTTTGCTGGAGGGAAACGTTTCAGATTATAATGATGCCAGAAAAATAGTTGAGAAATTCGTTGAAGTGGCAGGAAGAATAGATATTTTAGTAAACAACGCTGGAATATACGAAAGAAAGAAATTTTATGAGCTTGATGAAAGCTCATGGGATAAGACAATAAAAAACAATCTGAAATCATGCTATATTATGAGTAAATTATGTTTAGATTATATGTCAGAGGGAAGTAAAATAATATTTATATCCTCTCAGCTTGCTCTTAAGGGCTCCTCTCATGGAGCCGACTATGCCGCTTCCAAAGCAGGCATTCTTGGCCTTATGAGGAGTTTAGCCATAGAACTTGCCCCCCTTAAGATAAATGTTAATGCAGTGGCACCAGGCACAATTGATACGGATTTAATAGCTTCATATAGCGAGGAAGATAGAAAGAAAAGAGAAAAGGAAATACCTCTCGGGAGGATAGGAAGCCCTGAGGATATAGCAAATGCATGTCTTTTTCTCGCCAGCAGCATGTCCGATTATGTAACTGGAGAGACGCTAAATGTTAATGGAGGATTGTACATACAATGATAGATAAACTATCTGGAGCATCAGAAATTGAAAAAAGATTTGTTGAAGAATTAATGGAGGGAAAAAGCAAATTATTTGATATTGCATATAAATGGATCTCCTCCTATCCATCAATGGCCCCCATGTGGAACATATCAAACATTACGTTCATTTACAGGGAAAAGAAGAAAATAGCAGAAAAAATCGATGAATTTCATAAAGAAGGAGAATACATTTTAAAAGAGGCAATAAAAGTCATTGAGGGAAAGAAAGTCATTACATACAGCAGGAGCTCAAGTGTAATAAGGTTGCTAAAAGAAAAGAAATTTAATGTTATATGTTCTGAAGGAAGGCCAAATTATGAAGGAAGGAGCATGGCAGCAGAGCTGAATGCGACTCTTGTTATAGATGCAGCCCTCCCATCATTTATACCATCGGCAGATTTTGTTATTGTTGGAGCAGATGCGATTGTAAAAAGTGGTTTTGTAAATAAAGTGGGGACAAAAACTCTGGCAGTTATAGCAACGCATTATGACAAGCCATTTTATGTTATTGCATCTCCATCAAAAATATTTCCATTTGTGATGCTGAAATATGAAGACAAGAAAGAGATATGGGAATACGACAAAGCTATAAATTTTTATTTCGAGCTTATTCCTCATGAATATGTGACCGAATATTTTGTAAGCAAAAATGGAAATTTGAAATATGATGAAAAAATTGCTGGAGAGATATATGAAATAAGAGATAGGTTGAAAGAGGATGGCTATAAATTAATGGAATAGGTGAGATGAATGAAAATAGCATGGTTCACAGAAACTTGGCTTCCCGTTTATGATGGCGTTGTCTCTTCTTTACTCACATTCAAAAATGAACTTGAAAGAAGGGGGCATGAAATTTATATCTTCGCACCAGGAGAGGAGAACAGAGATGATAGAAATATTTTCTACTACAAAGGATGGAAATATCCTCGCTATCCCGATTACAGAATCATCTCTCCCTCCTCGCTTCTCTCCAAAAGAACCCTCCGCATCATAGATAAAATATCTCCAGATATAATTCATTCCCACACTCCTGGCATTCTTGGGCTACACGCCCTGCTTGCCGCCAGGCATGCAGGCAAGCCCTTGGTGTTTACATTTCATACATTTTTGCAGGATTCCACGTATTTCTTTTCTGAGGGAATGAAAGATGCTGTGAGCCAAGCTGTTGACAGATGGTTTTCATGGTATATATCAAAGTGTGAGTATGTGATTGTACCAAGCAAATATGTTGCTGGCCTTATAAAGCATGAAAATGTAGAAGTGATACCAACTGGAATAGACATTAAAAAGTTCCGTAGGAAAAAGAAGAAGGGAAAGGAGAAGATGGTCCTGCATGTGGGAAGAGTTGTGAGGGAAAAGAACATAGATGTTATAATAAAAGCCGCTCCTCTCATTCTGGAAAACCAGAATGCAACGTTTACAATAGTTGGCAAGGGTCCAGCCCTCAATGAGCTCAAAGAAATGGTCTTGGATTATGATTTAAATGAATACTTTAACTTCACTGGCTTTGTTGATGAAGAAACATTACTGGATTATTATGCATCCGCCGATGTATTTGCCTTTCCCTCCACCTATGAAACACAGGGAATTGTTGCCCTTGAGGCAATGGCTTCCGGGCTGCCAGTTGTGGGAGCAAATGCAAGGGCCATACCCGAATTTGTTATAGATGGAGTGAATGGCTATTTATTTGAACCTGGCAATCATGTTGAGATGGCAGAAAAGATTTTAATGGCATTTTCCTCTGACCTTTCAGAAGGTGCAAGGATGATGGCAGAGAGATACAGCATTTCAAAAATGACTGATAAATTGCTTGCCTTATACGAGGGTATAAATGATGGCAAAATTTGAAATAAAAATAGATTGCAGAGAAGAAGAAAAAGCGAGAATAATAAATGACTCGTTGAAGATAGATAATGAGAGCTACATTCAAAGTCATGTGGAGGGAAGATACATAATTGCGAGAGGAGAAAGCAAAGATATGCTATCAATTCTCAATACAATAAACGATTTTCTTTCCTGCCTCACTCTTTCAAAAACTCTTGTCAATAGAAGAGATGGCATATAAATTTAAATGTGAATATGTTTTCATTTCATGAAATTTGACCTCACTATCACAATAAAGTTAAGCAGCGATGCCTCTCATCTCAAAGAGGAACTGGACGAATTTATGAAAGATATGGAAATAAATGCAGATGTTGAATGGAAGATTGAGGATGATAATCTAATCCTCCATATACTCTCCACAGAAAGAAGAAGTCATGAATGGGCTCTCCGTCTCTACAAAAAACTTGCTGCATTTTTTGGAAAGAGGAAAATAGGATTAAGAGAGATGCATGTTGAAAGATATGAAATAGAGTTTGAACTGGAGAGAGAGGCATTGAAGGAGGTTACAATACCCTTTGCAGATGTAAAATTTGATGGAAAAACTGCAAGAATGATAATAGTGGATAAGGGAGAGGAGTTCATAAGACAGAACTATGTCGACAGAATGATCAGAAGAATTAAAGAAAAAGTTGAACAGCAGTATTATGAGGGCAAGAAGGAATACTGGCAGCTTTTATGGAAGAGTGAGGAAAAGCAACCCGTATGGAATAAGGACCCATCTGAAGAAATGCAGAAGCGGGGATGGATCGTCCTCCTTGGCAAGGGAAAATGGTTTTACCGCCCGCAGGTAGCTGCCATAATGCGAGCAATGGAAAGGATAGCTCTGGAGAAGGTTGTTCTTCCTCTGGGATTTAAGGAAGTCATAGAGCCAATGCATGTTTCATTCGATACATGGCTCAGAACAGGACATCTTGAGGGCATGCCTGGCGAGATTTACTACATATGCGAACCAAAAAGCAGGGATGAAAAGCAGTGGGAGCGTTTCATTGACCTTGTTAAAATAACCAGAGAAGTGCCGGAGGATGAACTTCTCAAGAATTTAAAGCCTCCAAGGGAAGGGGTTGTATATGCTCAGTGCCCCAACATATATGCCTCAATGAAAGGAAAGACCATAGCGGATGAAAGCCTTCCTCTTCTCCTTTTTGAGCATTATGTTCCATCCGATAGATACGAATCCGGAGGAAAACATGGCATTGAAAGAGTTGATGAATTTCACAGAATAGAGGTTGTTTACATAGGAACAAAAGAGCAACTTCTTGAGTTGAGAGAAAAGCTCATTGAGAGATACAAACATGTGTTCAATTCCATACTTGATTTAGAGTGGAGAATGGCGAGAGTGACACCATTTTACATGCAGCAGGCAGGCATGCTTGGAATGGAGGAGAGTGATGCAAAGGGAACAATAGATTTTGAGGCATGGCTGCCATATAGGGGAGATAGAAGTAAGGAATGGCTTGAATTTCAGAACATTTCAATCGTTGGTGATAAATACACAAAGGCGTTCAACATAAAGGGACAAAAGGAAGAGCTGTGGAGTGGGTGCTCTGGAATAGGGCTGGAGAGATGGATGGTTTCTTTCTTGGCTCAGAAAGGACTTGATCCTGATGCATGGCCAGATAGCTTTAAAAAATATCTACCAGAGATACCAGAGGGACCGAAGTTTTTATGAGATTCGTCAATATTTTTCGCCCTACTGTTTTACCGAACAGGTCTTATATTTCGCTCCTCAATCACTTTTTATCTTTTCAAGCTCCTTTATCCGCTCTCCGAGGTTTTTTGGCAGCGTTGATAGCTTCCATATCTTTCCTTATTTCTCCTTCATCAAATGCTATCCCATAAACACCTCTGTTTGCTACGATCATCTCGTGTTTAAGGAAGAATAAGTTAATGGCAGTGATTGGACTTTCTATACCATATCTTCTACCAACAACAATCGCACCACCAATTTTATTTCTAAGTTTCCCTCTGATGCACTATGTGCGATTCATAAATGCTTTGGTCTGGGCAGATACTTTGATGATATGTTAAAGCCCGCCCCCGCATTATAAAAGGAGGTGGGTAAAAATGTTATATGCAGGATGGATGTGCATAAGAAGTTTTGTCAGGTCATAATATGTACAAAAGAAGGAGAAGTTATAA
>JAGGXW010000068.1 GCA_021162815.1 Thermoplasmata archaeon
CAAAGGAAAATCTATTTATTTTCCTGAAAAATTTACTATTTGCCCTGGGTTGTTTGTCTCTTCACATATCTTGAGACAAACTCCCAAGGTTTAATTTTTTTCTAAATTTTTACTTTCGGAGATACTGGGCTATTAGAAACTTTAATAAAAATTTACTCGATTTGTGTAAAATAAATTTGATGAAAATGAAAAAATGGTTGTTTATACCTGCATTAGCACTGGCCATAATAGCTGCTTTTTATATCATCAATAACGATACTGGCAACCATATTTGTGAAGGCAGTTCAATAAATGTGACATTGATAATAGATTTTGGAAATGAAACATGGAATTTCAGCGTATCTTTGCATGATAAAAATGCAACCGTGTATGGACTGCTTGAAGAGGCATCGCGGCTTTATAACTTTTCTTATGATGCCACATATTATCCACAGTTCAGGAGCTATTACATTGAATCAATAAATGGGGTTAAAAACGGTGTTGATGGAAAATACTGGCAGTACTGGATAAATGGTGAGTATGGGAAAGTGGGGGCGAGCAACCAGATTTTGTGTGATGGTGACATAGTTGAATGGAAATGGATATAAATCTATTGCCTATATTGGATTATGAAACTGGATAATCGATTGATGGCTATAGCATTGATTGTCATGGGTGTTGTGGGCAGAATATGGCTCAGATGGCTCATGCCTTCAGCCCCTCACTTTTACATAAGCCTAAACGGAGCATCATATCCAATATTCATGATGGATATGTTTTTCTGGGTGGCTGCTATCTCAATGATAGCCGGCAGGTATCTTGGCAAATTATACTCATTTATTGTACCATTTTCAATAATGGGCATATCAGATATTTATTTTGGAAACACATGGATATTCATCTTTACCTGGACTGGCTTTATGATGATGGGCATCGTTGCATATAAAAGAAAGAATGCCACATATTCCTCGTATATTGGATATGGCCTTGCATCTGTTATTCTCTATGATATATGGACAAATTTTGGAAGCTGGCTTGGGTGGTATCCCCATAATCTGGATGGATTGATTTTATGCTATACCCTTGCCATTCCATTTATGCTATGGCACATTTTATCATCTGCAATAGCTATACCATTTCTATCAATCCCATTTGAATATGCAAGAACTTTGCATGATGAGGTATCAGAGCCAAATGGGGCATAGATAATTTATATAATTGCAGAATAACAAACATGGATGAATTTACCTATGCAAAGGCCGGGGTCGACATAGAAAAGGAAAATAGAGTTATAAAAAAATTGAAAGGCATTATAGGAAGTGATGACAGAATTTTATATGAAGGAATGCAAATTGTGATGTCAACAGATGGAGTGGGAAGTAAAATCATTGTGGCAAATGAAATGAAAAAGTGGGATACCATCGGTATAGACTGCATCGCAATGAATGTGAATGATTTGCTTTGCATTGGAGCTAAGCCACTTGCCTTCGTTGATTATCTTGCCATGGAAAAAATGGATGAAAGCATTGCCGAGCAGATTGCAATTGGATTACAGAGGGGGGCGGAACAGGCAGGCGTGAAGATAGTAGGGGGTGAGACGGCCACATTGCCAGAGATAATAAATGGTCTTGATCTTGCAGGAACAGCAGTCGGAATTGTTGAGAAAAAAATTCCTTCCGATTTGAAAGAGGGAGATATTCTCATAGGATTGATAAGCAATGGCCTGCACTCCAATGGTTTCACACTTGCAAGAAAAGTTTTCAAGGAAAATGGATACTCCTTTTCAGATGAAATTGATGGGATAGGTGTCATTGGTGAGGAGCTTCTGAAGCCCACCAGAATATATGTGAAGGAGATAGTGGAGTTGTGGGAAAAAATTGAGGTAAAGGGAATAGCCCATATCACAGGAAGTGGAGTTTATAAAATAATGAGGATGATTTCCTCGCAATTTAAATTCGTAATAGATGATCCATTTATTCCGCATAAGATATTTCAGGTAATAAAAAATCTGGGGAATATAAGCGATTATGAGATGTATAAAACTTTTAACATGGGAATGGGTATTGTTGTTGCTGTAGATAGGAAAGATGTGGACGATGCGTTGCAAATGCTAAACAAGCATGTGGAGGCAAAAACTGTTGGAAGAATTGAGAAAGGAAAAGGAGTAATAATCCCTTCAATGAATTTAAAATATGAGTGATGCAGTTGCTGATGACAAATTTTAGCTCCTTCTACTTTCGTGAACTAATGGTAGAAATATTTATGTATTATATATTTAAATTACCATAATAAGATGGAGCCACAGCAGAAACGCATGATGAATTTGGAGGTGTACTTGGTGCATTTGATAGGACCATTCAGGGAATAAATGCTGTGAAAGATGAATTTTTCGTTGAGATTGTCACCACTGCCACAAAGAGCAATTTATAAAGAAATTCCTGCAATAATTGACCTGGCTGAAGAACTTGGCGTTAACTGTTCATGCTGTATAATTTTGTTCCAAGTGGTAGAGGAAAAGACATAATAAAGAACGGCTTCACTCCAGAGGAGAGAGAGGAATTATTAAAAACGCTATATCATAGAAATAAGGAAACGAGTGTGGAGTTACTCTCCACAGCTCCACAGCTTGCCAGAATCGCATTCCAGGAAGAATATAAGGAATAAACTGGGGAATTTTTGATACTCACCCATTTCTACAATGCTCATCTGCCCGGAAAGCTTGCCAATCTGGCGGAATTTATAGGGGATATGGTGCAGGAAGATTTTACATGTCCATGCATCCCAATGGGTACCTGCAACCATGCGTATTCCTGTCTGTTAAGGTGGGAAACATACTTGAGGATGATTTTGAAGAGCTGTGGCTGCATAACAAGGTGCTTAATGAGCTTCGTGATAAGGATTTGATAAAGGAATGCAACACTTGTCCATATCGCTATCACTGTGGAGGATGCAGGGCAAGAGCCTATGGATATTTCGTTGATTACCTCGCTCCTGACCCGGGATGCATAATAAACAGGAAGGGGTATCACGAGTTAGTTAAGGTATAGAAGATGAAAGAGTTATAATTATCATTTCCATTAATTTTCATGCATTGCTTTATTATAACAACATGCAGTAAGGAGGACGAGGGGAAAATAAAAGAGGCATTGCTGAAAGAAAAACTGGCTGCATGCATAAGCAGTTTTGATGTGAACTTAACATACACTGGAATGGAAAAATTGAGGAAGGAGAGGAGAGAATGCTATTCATAAAAACAACAAGGGAAAGATGGGAGGAGATTAAAAACAAGATATTGGAATTACATTCATATACACTTCCTGAAATAATCTGTCTGGATATGAAGGGCAGTAATGAATATTTGAAATGGATTGATGGGGTGGTGAAATGATAATCACACTTACAACAGATATAGGCTGGGAATATGCAGCGGAGATGAAGGGAGTTATATACTCAATGAACCCATCTGCAAGGATTGTGGATATTACACATGAAATTTCCCCCCAGAACATAATGCAGGGCGCATTCGTTCTATACTCTATTGCTCCATATTTTAAAAATGCCATACATGTGGGAGTTGTTGATCCCGGGGTTGGGACAAATAGAAAGGCGATTGCCGTAAAATGCAGAAATGCCTGGTTCATCGGCCCCGATAACGGACTTTTTTATCCAGCAGCAAGCAGACTCGGAATAGAGAAAATTTATGAACTTGAAATAGGAAAAGATGCATCAAATGTATTTCACGGCAGAGATGTTTTTGCGCCAGCCGCCGCTTTGCTTTCAGCAGGCCTGGAGCCGGACTGGGAGGAGATAGATGAGATGGTAATAATGAAATTTCCTGAAGCTGAGGTGAAAGAGAATAGAATATATGGAAAGGTGCTATTCGTGGATAAATTTGGGAATATAATAACAAATGTTGAGATGAACATGGAAATGGAGAAGATGAGAATAAAAATAGGAGAAAAGGAGATTGATGTAAGAATATACCCTTCCTATGGGTATGCTAAGGAAGACGAGCTAATTGGCTTAAGGTCATCATCAGGCTTTCTTGAGATAGCTGTTCGGAATGGCAATGCTGCATCATTGCTGGGTGTTAAGGGAGGGGAGGAGATAGAAATATTTTTGTAGGGCGTTTATATTTTAATTGCATGAGGAAAATAGTTGTATTTATAGCAGTATTTGTGATGGTGGCAAGTGTTTTCTCATTTGCCAATGCAGGCAGAACAGAAATAAGGGATACAATTAACATAACGCCTGCCGTAATGCATGCTGGCTCCACCTACATAACACTGGAAAGTGAGATGCCGCTGTTACATTCTCATGGCTATCCCATGCTTCCGTATAAGCCAGTAACATACACATTTCCGGCAGGGACGGTGATAAATGAGATAAAGGTGATTGCATCAGGTGAAAAGGAAATAAAGCTTGATAAAAAGGTAGCACCTGCAGAAATAGAATCAAAAGATGGAAAAGTTATATTCAGAGGAGAGGGTGATATCTACAAAACAGATACCTATTATCCTTCATCCAAATATGATTACAGAATCACCGCAGGCCTGAAGAATGGCAGACATGCCATATTTGTAACACTGTATCTTTATCCGTATCGTTACAATGCTGTTGATAATACTCTCATATATACAAGCTCATTTGATGTTAAAATAGATTATAAATTGCCAACCAAGCCCACATTTACTCTTGGAGATGAAGATTTACTCATAATTGCTCCATCATCATTCAAGGATGCATTGCAACCATTGATAGATGAAAAGGAGAAGCATGGAATAAGAACAATGCTCATGACTGTAGAGGATATATACTCCAGCTATAGCGGTAGAGATGATGCTGAGAAGGTGAAATATGCTATAAAGGATGCCATAGAACAGCATGGAATAAAGTATGTATTGCTTGTGGGAGGACTTTCATCCCCAATTGCAAGTACAACATGGCTTGTTCCGGTAAGATATAGCCATCTTGATGATGATTCCAAGATGGAGACAAGCTATCTCACCGATTTATACTTTGCAGATGTCTACAAATATGAGGATGGAGAACTTGTTTTTGATGACTGGGATAGCAATGGAAATGGTGTCTATGCGGAATGGAGTTTCCATGGAAAGGATGTACTTGACCTAAATCCTGATGTTTACATTGGCAGACTTGCATGCAGAAGCGTTAAGGAAGTACAGACAGTTGTTAGTAAAATAATAAACTATGAGGAAAACGCATATGATTCGCAGTGGTTCCACAGAGCTGTTATGGTGGGAGGAGATACTTTCCCTGACTCAGATAATTATTATGAAGGTGAGATAGCAAATGCAAAGGCAATGGAAATTCTTGGAGATGAATTCACCTATGATAAGGTGTGGTACAGCGAGGAGAATCTGAATCAGAATAATGTTATCAATGCAATTAATAGCGGAGAAGGAATATTATACTTCAGCGGTCATGGAAGCCCTGGAATGTGGCTTGCAAAGGATTACACAAATCCAAGTAAGCCTAAATATATACTGGGACTTGACATATATCACATGCCATCATTGAAGAATAATGGAATGTATCCGGTCACAATAATAGGTGGATGCCACAACAGCATGTTTAACGCAACGCTTTATAATAGCATTTCAGAAATAATAAAGTCAATAATATTCAAATACATTCTTGGAAAGCATTTCACAACATGGTACTGGGGTCCTGTTCCAGAGTGCTTTGGATGGAGTATAGTCAAAGTTCCAAACGGAGCGATAGGAAGCATGGGATGTACAGGCTTGGGATATGGCACAACAGGAGATAGTAATCATGACGGAATACCTGATTCCATTCAGTATCTACTCACATGGGCTGAGCTGCATTTCTTTGAACTCTACAAGAACGGATTGCATCATCTTGGAGAAATACACTCAACAGATATATCTGATTACATAACAACATTCAATCCAATGAAAGACAAGACAGATTGCAAGACTGTCCAGGAATGGGTCCTGCTCGGGGATCCAACACTGATGGTAGGCGGCTATAGCAGCTAACCCTCTCCCCTTTCTTTATGGATTAAAATGATGAGAGGAAGAATGTTTCATCCTGCCATGGGGGGAGAGTTATTTGCATTGATAACGATACTGTTCGGTATACTCATAATAATATTCCCGCACCTTCTATCATGGATTATAGGACTCTATCTAATACTTCATGGCCTTTTGCTTTTGATAAGATTTCCAAGGTTCTTCTAATCATATAGTTTGATGATGTTCGAATTTACGGGCATTCCTATGTCATCTCCTATGCTTTTGCATTTAACTCTCATGAGATATGCAATTGGTTTGAATGATTCTTCAGACAGTGCTTCATAATTCGCCATTCCCTTGGAGATTATTAAACTTGCGTTTTCAAATCTATCCTTTAATTTCTCCGGCATTTTTTCAACATCTATTCCAACAGCAAAGCCACCTGTGCTTATTATCTCATCCACATTTTGTGAAAGTTTCATGGAGAGTATGTCAGAATATGTGGCATCTGTGAGGACAGGCTGTTTTTTTGGAACAAGTGTTATTTTGATACCATATTTTTTCTTAAGTTCTCTGCATACAACAAGATCAAAGACGGCCTCACCACAATTATCTGTTAAGTAAACTATGCTGCCATCAAAATATTTCTCCATTTTATCAAAATCATCATGATAAAGTCCTTCATCCATATACTGCTGCAGTTTTTTCTCCATTTCCTTAACAGGAGCACTTCCGGCAATTCCGAAATCAAGAGAGTTTGCCGCTATGGATGCTATCATTGCAGTCTTTACAGGATTGCTGGAGGAGGAAATCATTTTCTCAACCTTTGGAAGGAGCTTTATGGCAATCTCATTACTTCTTTTCTTCAACTCTTTATAGGGGTCTGATATGCCAAGCATTTCATATGCAAGTGCATGAATATTTGTGGCAATGTATGCAGAGCTATTTTTGTTGTTGTAAAGCTCTCCTATTTTTTTTACCGCTGCACTCATTATTTCTGCTATTTTTTCTTCATCTGCTCCTGCCAATTCACTTTCAAATATTATTCTGTTTAGCAGACAAGGAATACATCTCGGTTTCATCTTCATGATGAGTTATTCACAACATGTATTTATATCTCTCATCAATACCTTTTTATGATTGAACTTAACTCAAATAATTTCCATGAGTTTATCGAAAAGAACAGGGTGGCGGCGGTAGATTTCTGGGCGCCGTGGTGCAAGCCATGCGTTGTTATAGAGCAGATTTTTAAAGAGCTGGAGAAGGAGATGGAAGGAGTTGCATTTGCAAAGTTGAATACGGATGAAAATCTTGATATAGCGAGGAGTTTCAATATTCTGAGCCTTCCCACAATAATTGTATTTGTGGATGGAGAAATAGCGAAGAGGAGCGTGGGTTCAAAGAGTAAGGAAGAGATACAGGATATGATTCAGGAGGCTTATGAGAGTATCTTCTTCTGATATATTTCTTCTATGAGTTCACCTGCAGATACATACCATGCAAGAAGTGCACATATTAGCCCTATCCATCCTCCTATCACACTTGATACCCCTTCAATAGCTGCAATTCCAAGAGCAAAGAATGTTAGCCACAATGTCAGGAATACAAGAGACAGAACCTTACCTATCTTCATGGAAGGAATCCACATGTAGAATGTGAATATTCCCCACGCTATGAGCATGACACCAACCTGTTTGCCTGTTGGATCTATTATGTTTGCTGCTTTGAGAATCTCCATTATGGCAAAGGCCATCCAGAATGCACCATAGGAGGAGAAGGCTGTGCCTCCGAAATTATTCTCTGCCTTATACGCCCACATCCCAGCAGCGAACTGAGCCATACCTCCATAAAATATTGCAAGACCGATTACCACATCTGGTTTTATGAAACCAATGTTTGCCAGAGATAGCACAAAAGTTGTTAACGCAAATGCCGCAAGACCCAATGGAGCAGGATTCAGCTTCATGGAAAGAATATCTTATTCCATTTATTTATTTTTTGGAATTTTTCAGGTGCTGTAGAGTACGGAAATTATTTCGCTTTGCTGTATCACCGGAAAACATGGTGAAGCATGTGGAAAATGGAGATATAACAACAGGACAGACGATATATGATAGGGTATTACATTAAGGAAAAGTACAGCAATTGGTGGAGGAATAAAATGAAGGAGAAAGAGGCAAAGTTAAATATGCAAAAATATCCGTACCCAACAGAATTTTTAGCATGATGAAAGGAAAAAATGAATAAGAAAATTGAACGGCAATCCAAGCAATTTTCTTAATCTTTTAGAATATTTCTGAAATTATGGAACAGGCTTCTTCAAGAAATTCTTTGTCCTCACGAGTAAATAGCGCCTTGTAATGAGAATCAATATCAAGCTCTGCCACAATCTTTCCATCTTTAAAGATAGGTACGACTATTTCTGATTTCACCTCTGGACTGCAGGATAAGTAATTTTCTTCCTTTGAAACATCCTGCACAATAAATGTATCCATTCTTTCCGCCGCCTGGCCGCATATGCCCTCGCCGAATGATATTCTCACGTGTTCTGTGGGTTCTCCTTCGAAGGGACCCAGTATTAGCTCTTGCCCTTCAACAATATAAAATCCCACCCAGTTGTAATATGGAATGGACTTTTTTAACAGATGGCATATTTCCTTTAATTTCTCCTCTCTTCCACCATTTTTTTCAACAATCTTTTTTATTTCTTTTAGAAGTAAATTGAATGGCTTTTCTCCATAATTCATGTTCATAAAAAGCATTTTTATTTTATATCCTTACGGAAATCGGAAATTCTATATTCACAACATTGATTTTATTTCATGAAGATAACCCTTGCAATAACTGGTGCATCTGGCGTTATATATGGAATAAGATTGCTTGAAGAAATTAATGAAAAGCATGATGTGTATTTAATAATAAGCAGTAATGCAAAAAAAATAATGGAGCATGAAACCTCTTACACTCTTGAGGAGATGGAATCAATGGCCTACAGAGTGTACGAGGAGGATGAGATTGACGCCTCCATTGCCAGTGGTTCATCAGATTGCAATGCAATGGTTATTGCCCCATGCAGCTTAAAAACTTTATCGGCAATAGCAAATGGTTTTGCATTCAATTTAATATCAAGAACTGCGATGTGTTGCCTAAAAGAAGGTAAAAAGCTTATTGTTGTGCCGAGAGAAACTCCATTGGATTCAATAACACTGGAGAATATGTTAAAACTTCATGCAGCAGGTGCAACAATACTTCCTGCCATGCCTGCTTTTTATCACATGCCAGACAAGATAGATGATCTGGTGAATTATATTGTTGGAAAAATAATGGAACAACTTGGTTTGAAGCACAATTTATACAGAAAATGGAAGAGTTAGGAGCCGAATATTCTTGACAGCATCCACTCTGCTTTGAATGGAATCTGATCCTCATAGCCCTGTCCTATTCCTATGAAAAACAATGGTTTTTTGATGGCATATGCTATGGAGATGGAGGCCCCTCCCTTTGCATCAGCATCTACCTTTGTTAGAATAACACCATCTATGCCCACAACTTCATTGAATTTCTTGGCCTGCTCTATGGCATCATTGCCTGTTAAAGCATCTCCAACAAATATTATGAGGTGAGGTGAGGCAACTCTCTTTATCTTCCTCATTTCCTCCATTAAATTTATGTTTGTCTGCATTCTTCCAGCTGTATCAATGAGAACAAAATCCTTGTGCCTTGCCTTAGCATGCTCTATGGCATCATAGGCCACAGCGGCAGGATCACTTCCCGGAGGATGCTTTATCAATTTGAAGTTGATCCTCTCGGCATGTCTTTCCAGCTGCTCTATAGCCCCTGGACGGAATGTATCGCCAGCAGCCACCACCACCCCATATCCTTTCTTTTTGAGGGAATATGCAAGTTTTGCTATTGCAGTGGTCTTGCCTGAACCATTCACCCCGACAAACATTATCACCACGGGTTTTTCAAATTCCTCTACTGTTTCAAAAAAATCCTTTTCTGCCTTTTTAAGCAGTTCTGATATGGCATTCCTCAGAGCATCTTCAACCCTGCTTTTAGCATCCTTCCTGGAAGAGCCCGATAAACTTTTTTTGACATATTCTTTTATGTACTCTACAGCCTCAAGCGCTACATCTGACTCAAGCAGAGCAATTTCAAGGTCCCATAGAAGTTCCTCTATTTTTTCCTCACTCAGTCCAAATAAAGCTCTTTTTTCCTCTTTCTCTTCCTCTTTAAGTTTAACTACTTCTTTTTTCCCTTCAATAACCTTCTCTTCCTCTGACCTCTCTGCCTTTTCCTCTATTTTTTTGAGTTTCTTCTTAAGAAATTTGAACATTTTTATCTCTGAGTTTCTTTGATATTTCCTCCATCTTTTCCCTTATGTCATTTGCAGTTTTAATCAGAGATTCCTCGCTTCTCTTCAGCTCTTCTATTCTCTTATTCACAAAATCTATCGCCCTGTTAACGCTTTTTTCAATCATTACCTTGCCACCAACTCTCGCAACCACCTTTCTTGTATCCTTAATTGTTGCATATAAAAAGAGGTTTCCTCCAATTGGAAGCATTGCTTCCCTCTCTCCCTCCATTTTCTCTATTTCTATGAGCGTATCAACAGTCCTCTCATAATCCTTTATGAGTCTCTCAATCAACTCAATTTGCGCATATATATCCTCTATCTGCTCCTGATGCTGCTGCAGTTTATAAAGTTCCCTTTCCACATCCTCATTAATCATTTTTCCACCATGTATTTGACAACAGCATCCTCTATTTCATCCTTACTCAGCTCTTTTATACTGGCAATCTCAATCATTCTTCTCTTAACTCTATGCCTGCTTCCCAGTATGGAAAATATTCTTTCCATTGCTTCATCCTCACTATTCCCTATGACCTCCTTAACGAATGGTTGCCATTTTTTACCCATCAAAAACTTACCCTCTATTCTATATGCTTTCATACCATCACCTCACATTCAGAGCTTCTTCAACCCTTCCCATTTCAATACCTGTGGTATTTCTTCCTACCACAGAGCCAGTATCATTGGCTATGATACCTGCTCCAACATATGGAATGCCATGATTCACGGTGCCTGTCAGCACCTTTACCCCCATTATTTCTTCAATCATCTTTCTCTCATCCTCATCTATTTTGGGATGGCACAGCACACCGTTATTTGTGGCCACAGCCGCCATGCCCGTTGTATTCAGGCCGGCTATTGTGGCTTTTTTTATTTCAACATCAAGCACTTTTTTTATCTCTCTTGCCGTCTCATCTGAAATCATGGGATGAATTATTGCTCCATAGTCATTTACAAGTATGTTGTTTCCCGCTGCGTTAAAGCGATCACCAATTATTAATATTTCTCCTTTAAAATTTTTTTTAATGATATCAAGTTCATGCTCTTCAATGAAGTCAGCAACAATTGCCCCATGAGAATTCATTGCAAGAAGAGAGCCTATTATCCCACTCCCTCCAATGCTTAATTCAATAACTTTTGCATTCAGTATTTTTTCAAGTAAATATTTAATTTTTGATGGTAAAAATTGGGGGATGATGACAATATCATCGTTGGCGCGTGCATAAACACCTATGTGGGGATTTCCATTGAAATCCACTCTTTCAAGCATTTTAGCACTATTCTTTTTTCTCCTCTGTGTTCTCTTCAGTCTCTTCCGCTTCCTTCACTTCTTCCTGTGCAATCTCCTTCTCAATCTTTTCAGGAGCCTTCTCCTCCACTTGTTTTTCCTCACTGCCCTCTTTTATTATATCTTCTTCAGTGATTTCCTCTTTTTTCTCTTCTTCCTGTTCTTTGGCCTCTTCTGTTATCTCTGTTCCTTCTTTGCTTTCCTCTTCCTCTTCAGTAATCTCTTCCTTTGTTGCCTCTTCCTTCTCAGCCTCCTCCTCTATCTTTTTCTTTGCCTTCTTTTCCTCCTCTATTTTTACCTCTGCTTCAGGAGTATATGCCCATACTGTCTCCTCAATCTTCACTGCTTTCACTCTAATTTTGCTGGGAACCTTTCTCAGCCCTCTACTCCATATAAGTTCGTTCACGCTTGAATCTATTTTTACATCCTCCACTTTCATATGTTTCTGTAGAAACTCTCTTACCAGTCTAACTGCCTTCTTTGCCCTCTTCGTACGTGGCGCCATTTTAGCACGCAGTAATGGAATTGTATATATTCTCTCCTCCATAATATTCACCTCTTGAGATTTGTCCTCCTCCAGTGTCTCCTCTTTGGATGCTGCATAAATCTTCTATTTGTTCTCAGCACTATCCACGCAGGAACTCTCCTATTACGCTTCATGGCCTTAAGCAACCTTTTTTTCCTCGCAACATGTTTGTTTCTCGCCATTTAAATCCTCCTTATATTTATCTCCTTCTTTTTGGGCATGAGATGTTTTAGCAGTATTTTAAATGTTTCGTCATTTAACCTTTCCCTTATCCTACCCATCTGATATAAACTTATAAGCTGATTTTCAATAACCTCTGCATCATGAGGTTTTGCCATTCTTATTCTTTCAAGCCTGCCCCTTGCCTCAGAATCCAGAATATTGCGAAGTATGGCCTTTTTCTGAGCCTCTATTATCTGCTTTTCCTCCTGCATTTTCTGTTCTTCTTCAAGCTGCCTCTGCATCTGTTCCATCATTTTCCTCTTTATCGCCTCTGCATCATCCATAGTTTTCACACCTGTATTTTTATATAAACTTTCCTATTTCCTTCATGACTTCATATGCTGTATTATCAACAAGAGACTGACCCTTGGGTGTTATCTCTCTTCCCTTTCCTTCCACCGTTTTTACAAGTCCTGCTTCCTCCAGCTGCTGCAAAGCCTTTCTGATTATTGAGCCACTTCCCTTAACATGCCGGTAGGGTTTTGAGCCTCTGTCCCGTCTCCCTCCATATAATCCACGTAGCCGTGAAACGCCTATTGGCCCACGAATGTATACTCTCCTTAATATACTGGCAGCTCTTATGTACCACCAGTCCTTGTTTTCGGGTGGTCTTTCCTTATGTATGCCTGTTTTCACCCATTCCGCCCATTCAGGTGGCTCTATTTTAAATTCATTCTGTAACTTCTCAGCCAGCTTTTTGATGAGAGGCTCAGCTGGAACATCATAGACTGTTGTCATCGCAACCCAATACAAAACAAATATAAAAATGTAATGGGAGACAAAGTAGTTCCGAAAGTGGGAAGAGTATGCCATTGTATTTTGAATTATTGCGGACATTCTGCATGAGTTTTTATTAAAGGTTGATAAAAAGAGCAGCATATTTCCACAAAAACAAAGGCTATTTCCGTCTTTTTTATGACAAAACAACCTACTTCAAACTAAAGAAAAATGGATGAAAAGCCTGCAAAAAATCATGCTATAACCCTACTTTTTGGAATATTGTTGCAAATAGCTTTGAAGTTATAACATGATATGATGGCTTGATTCCAAACAAAATAATGCATATCATAATGTCTAACAAAATCCACAAATTATACATTAAAACCGAGAATAGAAAATAAAACAATCTTATGAGATAGTTCTTTGAAGTTGTTTTAGGGCGAAAAGAATGCTTCTTTACCCTATAGCTTGTTTCAATTCCCCATCTCTTGCTATATTGCTTGAAAACTTTCTCTGCCAAATCAACATCGTTTTCATCCCAATCCTCATTGCTTGCAAAGGCATATTTCTTGCCATCATCTTCCACAATCACGATATTTATTGGCACATCTCCTATTCTAAAATCCTTGATTACAGATGGAGCTGGAGATACCTTCATTATGTTTATTATTGTTGAATACGATATGCATGGCATCAAAAATTTTACATGGAGTCTGTTGAATACCTTTACGCATTCTGCAGTAAAAAATCCTCTATCAGCATACACCTTTCTTATCCTTATCTTACTCTTTGCATATTCTAACAGCTTGGATAAGATTACTTCTTTTCTGTCGAATGGGCCAACTGGTAACGCTAACAATGTGAATCTTCTATCCGCCTCAACAATATTCACAGTTGCAAATCTATAGCATTTATCCGTTCCATCCTTCGGTTTTGTTCCAACAACCATAGGAGCTGTTTTGTCACCGTAAAACAGCCAATCTGTGAAATCTATAGCAATGTCGTATTTTCTATAAGGGTTGAACAGATTTTGCTGCCTCGACAATTCCCATAGCTTCTCATACAATATGAAAAACATCCTTTGTAGTTCTTTTATGTCATCGTATTTCTTCAAATGATATAGCAAAGTATCAGCATTTGGAACCAATCTTCTAAACTCTTTCAAAGTTTTTGAGCCATTCTCTGCAAAATCTTGTGTTAACGCCATATGAATTAACAAATCAAGGAAATCATTTTTCTTGTATGTTGCATTCCTTCCAATGTTTAATTCCAAGAAAGGAGCTATTTTCTTTTTGAGCAGCTTTGCCAGCTCTTTGGATTTTTTATTCTTTTTATGATGGATTGTGCTTTTGGCTATTTTCTTCTTCGGTTTTTCTATCACAGGTTCAACATCCAAATCTATGGAAAATTTATCAGCAACTTCTACAATTTTCTTTGCTGCATAGTCAATCATGGATTTTGTTTTTTCATCTATAATATGATTGACAAAATAGCTGAATGTTCTTCTATCTGGAATTTGTTTCAATCCTATCTTTTTAGCTTCTCTTTTGTGATTCTGCAGATATTCAACCAATCTCGTTATAAACCTTAAATTTTTTACTCTCATAAGTAGAATAGCCTTTAACAATCCCTCATAGGGGTATTTTATTTTCCTATACTTCCTTTTCTTAAACAAACTTAAATCAATTTGTAAAATCAAATCAACAACTTTTGCTTCATTTCTCTGCAAAGATCTGAATATGGAATAGATATTGTTATCTATCCTCCTATTTACTTTGCTATCCAGCAAATTTGCGTTAGGCTTATTAACCTTGATTTTATTATTTTTCTTGGAGGGCATGACCACCTCCACCGCCATGGGTTGGGGGCTTAAAGCCCATGGCGGTCTAATATTCATTTATGTTTTTACTCATTTCTACATATATG
>JAGGXW010000014.1 GCA_021162815.1 Thermoplasmata archaeon
ATTTTAATAACTGCACCCCATCCCCTTTTTGCATTTTAATCACCTATAAATGCATGATGGGGTGGGGTGCATATTTTTATCGAAAAATTTCGTTAAGTTAACAGCACCGGTATGATGGGAATAATTTTTTAAATATTACTCACTTTTTTTATCGTGAAATATGAAGGAGAAGAGAAAAGATTTTCACCTGATTCAAAGAATATAATTAGAGCAATTCTATTATTTTTTATTCCTGGTATCATGTACAGCCTTTCCATAATGCCATCCTTTATATTTATGTACATGTGCATTCTTATTTTCTGGAATATTGAATACTCCTTTCTTCTATTTCCTTTTTTTATCATGATAGCCTATTTTATTTTTTTATTTTCTGTGATGGCATTCTCCATAATTTTCATAAATGCTCTCTCCTTAAAATATGAAGAGGGGGAATATCCCCAAAATCTCGGAAATAAAACGTATTTCAGGTACAACCTATATTTCCTGCTATACAATCCCGTATATAAATTTATGAACATAATTGTTTATCCACCCATAAAATCATTCTACCTATCAAAAATAGGGGCAAAACTGGGAAAAAATGTGTTTCTTTCTGTTGATGAAATAATATTTGACCCTCCAATGATAGAGATAGGAAATAATACAATGATAGGAAGCAGAGCCATGATTCTGGGACATATAGGAGAGGGAAAACTTATTTTAAAGAAAACAAGAATAGGAAATAACTGTCTTATAGGAACTGACTCGGTCATAATGCCAGGCGCAACCATTGAAGATAATGTTGTGGTTGCGGCAAAAAGTTTTGTCCCAAAAAATGCTGTTTTGAAAAAGGGAAAGATATATGGAGGCATTCCTGTAAAGGAATTAAAAAATTGAAATAGCAGTATTAATTTTATGGATATGGAAATAAAAGTTGGGAAAAGAGACAAGGATTTTCTTGACAGAATGAAGCTATTTGAGTGGTATGATAAAAATAAAGTGGAGAGAGAAAAAGTTCTTGTTGTAGGAGCTGGAGCTTTAGGAAATGAAGTGGGGAAAAATTTGGTTATGTCGGGATATAAAAACATAACAATTGTTGATATGGATTACATAGTTCATTCAAATCTCAGCAGATGTATACTTTTCAGGAAGAGAGATGCGGATATGAAAAGATATAAATCGGAAGTGATGGCAGAAAGGTTAAAGGAGATAAATGAGGAAATAAATGTGGATTATTTTGTTGGTAGCATACAGGAATTTGATGATATTAAATCCCATACACTGATACTTGGGTGTCTGGACAACATAGCAGCGAGGATTCACCTAAATTCAATGGCATATTATCACAGAATTCCATATGTGGATGGAGCGACACATGGAAGAATAGGAAAGGTACAGGTTGTTATACCGCCAGTAACAAGCTGTCTTGAATGTGGCATGAACATTACGCATTCAAAAATTGTTGAAAAAAGATACAGCTGCACTGGAAAAGATGTAAAATTTTTTGAACCCAATATGCCATCAGATATAAACACTACAAGCATAATCGCAGGAATTCAAGTTCAAGAAGCACTGAAGATAACACATGGTATGGATAACTACATAAAAAACATATTTTATTACGATGGAAATAGAAATTATGCTGAAGTTCTTGAACTACCAATAAATCCAGACTGTCCGAATCATTTTTAAATCAATAATATATTTTTGTTTCAGGGCAAAATGAAAATCGCTGTCAAAGATGCTGAAACGGGTAACAGGATAAATATGGAAGTGGAGGATGATAATACAATCGGAGAAATAATAGAAGAAGCAGCCAACTACTGGAAGAAAAACCCGGGGGCTTATGTGATAAGGTTTGGAAAGAAAATATTGAGAGGAAAGAGTACTGTAAAAGAAGCGGGTTTACAGGATGATGATGTGATAGAGCTGATTCCCGATCCGGAAGGTGGCTCATGCTTCCTAAAGACCTGCTTATAAAGAGAGTAAAAAATGAGCTTGCAGAATGCCAAAGGATTTTCAAACATAAATTCATGATTAACGGAGAGCTAAATAAATTTCCTATAGAAATAATGGTGACACTCGTTGATTCTCCCGGTCCCGTATGGAGCGATAGGAAGGTTATTACAAGATATGAACATAAATTGAAGATAATAATAACAGAGGAATACCCCTTC
Source organism: Thermoplasmata archaeon (assembly GCA_021162815.1). Taxonomy (GTDB): domain Archaea; phylum Thermoplasmatota; class E2; order UBA202; family JdFR-43; genus JAGGXW01. The sequence goes on from JAGGXW010000014.1 coordinate 2,157, forward strand.
CAGACCCCGATTGTAAGATGGAGAAGCAATATATTTCACCCCAATATAATGCCTCCTGAAGATGGAGGATATGTTTGCACAAAGTTACTGGACAGATGGAATTTTCATTCCAATCTGGTGGCATTCATAAAAGGAATTGAGGTATTGCTGGCCAATCCCAATCCATCCAATCCATTTGAAACTGATTCATGCACCAGGGCAGCTGAATATTTCAATAAATATCCATACACTCCCCCTCAGATAAAAAGAAAGAAACCAAGAATATTGAACGAGAATGGTTAGAATAGAAGGAGAGAGTAAAAAAGAAATTGCATATTTACCCCCGCCAAATGAGATGAGAATATGCATGCCATACGATAACAGTTTTGTTGAGGAAAGATTTGAGCTTCTCTCTCTAAAAAAGATAAACGAATCTTTGAGCAGTGATGAAAGAAAAATTAAAAGTTTCACAAAAAATGAAGAAAATTTTTACATCAGGCTAAAAGCATTTGATAAAATGCTTATCCATTCATATGAAATGGCGAAAAAAGGTAAGGAAGCAATGGGTTTCATGATAGGAGATGTGAGAAGATGGGAGAAAGAATATACTGTTGTTTATGATGTTATAACCGCTTCACTGGAGACAACTTCATTCAGTGTGAGATTTACAAGGGAAGCGTTTGAAGAGCTATCCGATAAACTGGATGATATCGAGTATGAATACATAATAGCCGGATGGTACCATTCCCATGTTGGTTACAGTAGCTTCATGTCAGATGTTGATATCTCAACCCAAAAACTCTACTTTAACAAACCATTCCATGCTGCAATGGTGATAGATCCAATAAACATGGAAGCAAAATTATTCAGGCTGTATAATGAAACATGCTTTGAAATTCCATATATTATTTTTGAATAACTTCATGTATTCTTGAAAGCACAAATTCCTTGCCGAGAGATTGTAAAAAATAACCTGCCCTCGGTCCTCTTTTCTTGCCTATGATTATTTTATATATTGCCTCAAATCCTTCCTTTGCAGATATTCCATATTCCTTAATTGTTTCATGTATTGCCGAATGTATTTTCTCAGCATCCCATTCTATGGTCTCAAGCTTATTTTTCAGCCTTTCAAGAAATTCAATGCTTCTTTTATCCATCTCTCCCTCAAACTTCTCAAGAACCTCGAATTTTATGGCATCAGGGGCATAATTTTTGAGCCAGTATTTTATCTTCTCATATCTTTCCCTAAGCCTCTCCTCATCAAATTTCTGCAATTCCGTTCTTCTTTGAATAATTTCTATGACCTCATCAAAATTTTTTGCTATCTGTGCCACAACTGCAAGATGACGATATGGTATCTGCAATGGCATTTTTGCCTTTGTGCCATATGGCTGGGAGAGTTCATACACCCTCCTAACATCTTTCATACCTGCCCTTGCCTCCTGCATGCCGAAATAAACTCTCTCATATTCATCGTACTCGTCAACAAGGTCAAGCAGTCCGAAAGATGCATCAAATTCAATGTGGCGGCTGGGTTCATACTTCATAAAGAGGAAACGAAGCACCTCTGCCGGAACCATTTTAACAACCTCACTGGCAGCTATTGCCAGTCCAGTGGAGCCATGCATTGCTCCCCTGCCTTTTAAATGAATGAATTCATAAACAAATGGCATTGGAGGCTCATAATTGAATACCTCCTTTGCTATAACCTTCCCTGTATCCCATGAACCACCAGGAGAAGCATGGTCCTTCCCGAATGCCTCAAATGTAACTCCAAACAGACTCCAGCGCGCCGGCCATTCAACGCGCCATGGCATTTTTCCCATGCATTCATTAATGTTTACACTATTCTTCCATCCACACTTGCATTCATATTTTATGGAGGGATATTCATACTCCTTAATCTCTCCAGTTAAACGGCCGCAATTCTCGCATAAAACATTGAATGGCATCCATCCTTCCGGTAAATTTCTTCCAGATATCTCATTCAGAATGTTCCTTATCTTATCTGCATTATCCAGGGCTGTTTTTATTGCATTTTTGTAAAATCCTTGCGCATAGAGTTCATGGTCCTTATATATCTCTGGCTTTATACCAAGCTCATCCATTGCCTCTATGAAGGGCTGCAAGAAATGCTCTGCATAGTTTTCATGCTCACCACACGGACATGGAATGGAGGAAAGAGGCATGCCCACATACTTCTCATAACTTTTATCAAGAAAGGGATACACTTTACGGAGAGGATCAAAGGTGTCTGCTATAAAAATCAATTTGGCCTTTGCTCCCCTATCCTTTAAAGCTCTGTAAATCGCTTCAGTTGTCATCACTTCCCTCAAATTACCAACGTGTATTGGCCCAGAGGGGGTTATGGCAGTGGCTAAAACATGTTCATCTCCTCTCTGCATCAATTTTTCAGCCACGACATCTGCCCAGTGCACAAAAAGAAAGGCACATTCTCATTTTATAATTTATGATATGCATTCTGGAAAGATTTTTTAACATAATTGCGATGCAGGAATAATGGATAAGAAAATAGTACTTGTCATTGATGATGAGGACACAATGAGAGATTTAATAAGAAGAAATCTGATGAAGTTGAATATCCCTGTGGCGGTATATGAGGCTTCTACGGGAGAAGATGGAGTGGAGAAATATAAGGAATTGATGGAAGCAGGAAAGAAACCGGACCTTGTAATAATGGATTTAAATCTAACACAGTGGGGAAAGGGTAAAATTGATGGCGTTGAGGCAACAAAGAAAATACTTGAAATAGACCCAGATGCAAATATCTACGGCTACACCGCCTGGTTCGCCACCGCATGGGCGGAGAGGCTGCTGGAGGCAGGAGCGAAGGATGTGATAGAAAGAACAATATTGCCAAATGAGTTCAGGAAGATGATTGAAGATATACTGAAAAATATTTAAGCCACTCTTCCCATTCTGAAGGCTCCTGTGAGACGGAGTTCATTTTCCTCTATCACATAATCTATCCAGTGCCTGGATATTACTTCTCCACATCCCTGCACTCTTAGTTGTGACCTTGCCTCACTTTCTCTTAGCTCAATAACACCATCCATGAGATGCTTTATTGTCTGCACCTCTATTTCCTCATGCATTCCTCTTGTCATGCTGAATAGAGATGTGGTGTTCATTCTCTTACATGTTCCGCTGAGCACCTGCAGAAACCTGAATACAGCCTTTGCATCTGAATAAACTATCAGTGTTGAAAGAGAATCAAATATGAGGCGATGGTTCACATTTTCAAGTTCTCTGTGAGCCTGCATAATTGAATATGCTATTTTTTCCCTATTGAGAGGACTATCAATAAATGTTGTCCACTGGCTTGTTTCCTTAAGTTCAACAGTTGGAGAGTAAACATCTATGTATCTCACCATTCCCTTCTCCTCATATTCTTTAAATGAACTATCGAGTTTGATCATATTTTCTCTCATCTCAGAAAATGATTGATCGGTGAGAACAAATATGATGGCATCCCCATTTTTGAGTCCGGAAATTGCAAATCTTTGAAGTATTATTTCCTTACCTATAAATGGGGCAGCGTAAACCAGAACATTATTTCTGAATGGTATTCCACCTTTCAGCAGTTCATCCAGCCTGTCAATTCCTGTATTAACCAGCATTTAACCACTCCACAATAATATTTGCGATTTTTTCAAATGCTTCATAGACTCCATCTCCATTCAAAGCAGATGTGAAGACCACCGGCACATTTTCAGGAAATTTTTTCCTTATTTCATACTCATTCAATGATGGCAGCCTATCCTTTTTGTTTGCGACAATGAGTACAGGAATATTATCAAACTTATGAGCCATTTCGGCTCCCTGTCTTAGATGCTCCTCCATTGTCACGTCCAGCACCACCATTACCCCGCTGGCATTGCTTACCATTTTTTCCATCAATGGAAGAAATCTCTCATGTCCCGGTATGCCAAAAATCTCTGCTCTATATCCTGCATAATCCACCATTCCATATTCTGTGCCTACGCTTGCGCCCATCCTTTCCACAGGAACAAATTTTCTGGAGATTGACTTTATGAATGTACTTTTTCCAGACTGATATGGGCCAATAACAACTATCTTTGGTATGTATATCCTCATTCCCTCTCCTGGGAACATTTTTATGTCAAGTATACCATCCTTTCTCCCATCCCATGCAATCTTTTTTATTTTCATTCTCTGATAGTTCATCCTATCTTTTATCTCTATTATTGTATCAAAAATTCTTTTGAGTCTGTAAAGCACATTCTCCTTATATGGCCATGCAGTGAAGTTGTATATTGCAACGCTGTTATTTTTCTCTATCTCTTTATTTATTCTCTCTATTCCTTCAAGTGCATCTCTCTCCCCGCACATATCCATAATGTTGGATAATGAGTCAAATACAACTATTGCATTTCCGTCCATTTCATATAGCGCGTCAAGAACGGCATCCTCATAACTCCTTATATCGTGAGGCTCTTCCACCACATATTTCTCCATGGAGGGAGCTCCAATTAAAGATGCATATCCATCAATTAGTGTTATGTTCTCCCTCTCCCCTATCATCTCCTTTATAAAATTCCTGGAGTTTCCCGCAGATGATTTTGATGAAACATATATTGCATTTGCATTACGATTTGCCATGAGAAACTGCAGGCCAATATCAACCTGCTCTATGCCCGGCTCTATTTCAAAAAGTATGTTCCTTCCTTCCGGTATGCCGCCTCCAAGAAATTCATCAAACTTTGGCACACCACTCGGTATCATTTTTTCTCACTTACCATGGCTATTTTTCTTGCAGCTTCATATATAATATTATCCACATCTGCCTCGGATGAAAGGATGACAGCAAGAAGATATTCCTTTCCTGCCCCAACTATCATGATTTTCTTTCCCTTTCCATAAACAACAACCTTTTCGGGTATTCCTGTACCTGTCTCATCCATGGCAACCTCAGATGAACTCAATATGGTTGCGCACATGGCAGCAAATGCCTGCTGCGGAATTTTTTCCATGTCCGAGTATATCAGCAATCCATCTCTCGTTGCAATCAATGCTCCTTCTATTCCAGCCGTTGATTCCACATCTCTTATTATCCTTATGTATTCATCCTTCATGCTCTTAAAATATGTTTTAAAAGCTAATAAAAGTTTCTAAATTCCTATTTTTGTTCTCAGCGCATAATGGCCTGTTTCCTCTATTGCTCTTGCCACCTTCTCTTGCAACTCTTTTCCAGGAGTTAAAGCAACCATATATCCTCCAAGCCCTCCCCCGGTCATCTTTGCTCCATATGCTCCTGCCTTCATGGCAATGTTCACAAGATAATCAAGCTCATCTGAAGAAACCTCAATTTTCTGCAACAATTCATGATTTTTATTCATCAGCTTTCCAACAAGTTCCCAGTCCTCATCCATTATGGCATCTCTCGCCTCATAAACAAGCTTCTTTGCATCATCAAAGATTTTTTCATATAGTTCTGGCATTTTTTCCTTTCTTTCTCTAACACCTTCAACAGCCTTCTTTGTATTTGCCACAATGCCAGTGTCTCCCATAACAATCTCCACAGGATGCTTCACACTCATTCTCTCCATATCCTTTCCCTTCTCATACCACACAAGCCCGCCAAATGTGGCACATGTATTGTCTATGCCTGAAGGATTGCCATGATATGCCTTCTCCCCCTCATATGCAAACTCATTTATTTCAGCATCACTACAACTCATTCCAAATTCATCAGCTATTGCCCTGGCTATGGCTGCACAGCTGGCAGCACTCGCGCCAACCCCGCTTGCCGCCCTCAGGTCGCCGCCGAGCCATATTTCTATACACTGGTCAATGCCCATGGCCCTCTTTATTCTTATTATCGACTCCCTCTGATGCTCCATTTTTTCTTTTTTATAACCCGGTGTTTCTTCCCTTTCATCGTGAAGAATGAATTCTTCATTGCTGGAGCATTTTTTTACCTCCGCAATTGTTTTTTTATCTATGGCGGAGGCTATGGCAGGGATACCATAAACAACAAAATGCTCATTGAAAAGAATCACCTTTCCATATCCGTGTCCTTTTCCCATGTGCCTAATTTATTTTTCCATATATATTACTTGCCCCTCTGCTCACCCCATATTATCTTATGGATTTGTAATGATAACCTTACATCAATTTCATCCTCAAGTATCCATTCTGCAAGGTTGATATCAGCACCCCACACTGGCTGCATTGATATTCTGGCAGATGGAGCATGCTTTTTCATTATCACCTTTGCCACCTCATAATCCTCTCTGTTCCATATGATGAATTTCAGCTCATCTTCCTTTCTAAGCATGCTGATATTCTCATCTATCATCATGTCCATCATACCCGATGATGGTAGCTTATAATCCATTTTTATGATAACTGGATATTCAACAAGTTTTTCTATTGAGATGCTTCCGTTGGTTTCGATGCAAACTTCATATCCCATATCAACCAGCCTGGAGATGAGGGCATAGACATTCTCCTGAATTAACGGCTCTCCCCCTGTTATGCAAACTCTTTTGCATTTCCATTTCTTTACAATGTCAGTTATCTCATCCATTTCCATATCATTCCCTTCATAAAAGGCATATTCTGTATCACAATATCTGCATCTGAGATTACATCCAGTCAACCTTATAAATATGGTTGGCAATCCTGCATCATATCCCTCGCCCTGGATGGAGTAAAATATCTCATTTATCTTCAATTTCATGTTTCCCTTGCAATGTAAAGAATCATTCCGTTACTTCCATCTATTTTTCCTTCAAACTCTATGTAGGGAGGCTGTTCCATCTTTATAAGCCTGTATCCAAAACTCCAGTTCTTAACAACTTTGCTCAACCCTCCTATCAAACATGCTCCTCTTTCATATGGCTTTTCAATGCTTATCTCCTTATCCTTGGAGTTACCCTCCCATATATCAAATATTGTATCAGGATAATATTTTTCAACATAGGATATCTGAAATGAATAATGCATGAAATCAAAATTTTCTATTCCTCCAAATATATCCGCAGCAGATGATATTGTAAGCATTTCATCTGGCAGAGAGGATAGAGGAAATGGGATAATATTGAGATAGGGAAGATATGGAGTAATATCAATTCTCTCATCCTTCTTGGAATTGGATGTTGCATTCATTACATAAACTTCCTTCAATCCATCCTTTCCCACATACATCTCCCAGCCAGATTCATTTTCATTTTCCCAGTAACTGGCATAAATAACATACGAATTCTCATGCTTATTCATGAAATCATTCAAACTGCTGTAGTTGGCAGTGCCATCAGACAAAATCTGCGCTCTGCCAAATGCATCCTTCAGTTTTGTTTTAAGTGCATCTCCATCCCCATCAGGCAATGCTCTGTAAATTTTCCATGTTTCATAGTCCCCTCTCCTCGAATAATTGAGGGGAATATCCGAAAAGTCATACTCCTCTCCGTTTCCCCTGGAAAATTTATACATCTCAAATGAATATCTGTTTTCTCTATCACCATCCCTTTCCATATATTCTATTTTATATGGAAATGAATAACCATTCTTTACCCATACTGAGAAATTTTTGTTGGGAATAGAATCTGAATGAATATCAATCTTTATTGCATTGTGTTCTATGCCTGCAGCTTTCCATTTGAAGGATACATTGTTGAAAATAAATGTGCCGTTGCTCTGCATTGTGTATATCTTCCCATAAAACATATCAATTATATCCATTTCTGGAAGGGAATATATCGTTATGTCTCTGTCCCTGTTAAATGAATGAAGAACCGTTTCACTTTTTATTATTCCTCCAATTTTGTCTCCATCTGCAATTCTGTAAATATGCTTTTCCACATTTATTGGCAACCCTTTAACAACACCGCTGCTTGTATGGTTTTCAGGAGTTTCCTCAATGTTCATATGAAATTCGAGGGATGGGTGGATATTTCCAAAACCATCATCAGCATATCCTGCTATAACAGAAATGCTGGCAGTGCCCCTGCTGGTATATATCAAAAATCCATTATCTGTTTTCTCGGTCATCTTTCCATAAACATGATATCTAACATTATCTCCCGCCTTGAATTTAAGAAGCTGGAAGCTGTTATCAGTTTTTTCTTTCTCAACAGGATTCACGCATCCTGCAAGCAAAAGCATGAGCACTGCAATACTAAATATTTTTGCTTTCATATTCAATCGGATCCTCCAGACCGGCTTCTTTAAAGGCTTTCAATCTCAGCCTGCATGAATCACACCTGCCACATGCTTTTTCCCCTTCTCTATAGCAACTCCATGTTTTTTCAAATGGAACATTAAGTTCATAGCCTTTCTTAACTATTTCAGCCTTTGATAGATATAGCAGAGGAGCTTTTATTTTTATTGGCTTCCCTTCAACACTTCTCTTTGTAGCGAGATTCGCCATTTTCTGAAATGCCTCTATATATTCAGGTCTGCAATCTGGATAACCAGAATAATCAATTGCATTGACCCCTATAAAAATGGCATCTGCATCTATAACCTCTGCATAGGCAAGAGCTATGGAAAGAAAAATGGTATTTCTCGCTGGAACATATGTTACCGGTATCCCCTCTCCATGTTCAGGTACCTCAATATTATCTGTTAGGGCAGAGCCACCTATCTGGCGCATATCAATTTCTATGATTTTGTGTCTCCCTCCAAGCCATTCAGCAATATTCTTAGCAGCCTCTATCTCCTTTCTATTCCTCTGTCCATAATTGAAGCTCAATGGATAACATTCATATCCCTCCTGCCTGGCTATGGCGGCAGCGACAGCTGAATCCATTCCTCCAGAGATGAGACACACCGCCTTCATCTCTTCCTCCATGCCCATGCTCCCTGTCCGTAGCCCTCGTCAACACCTATCATTATCTCATAGATGTTATCCTGCAAAAGTTTTTCCCACGCAACATCGAGAATATATTCAGCTATACTCTCTGCAGATGAACTTTTTATAGGAAGCAGAGCGCAATCCTCCTTTGGAATAACATATCTCTTTCCATTATTTATTATCTCAACCTCTTTCTCTCCAACAACGACATTATCATTGCTTACTGGCACGATAAGGCGATGATCTATTGAATCTATTATTTTATTTATTGTATCCTTTACCTTTCTGAAGTCAATAACAATTCCATCCACAGGCTCGCCTTTTATAATAACATGAACTGCATATGAATGTCCATGAAGGCGGGAGCATTTGGAATATTCTGCCAGAAAATGGGCAGATGAGAATATGAGATGGCTTCTCCATCCGTCGAGGCGAATTTCCATGCTTTTTATAAACAATTCAATATAAAATATTTCCTCAGGCAAACAAAAGCACCCGAAATAGTTAATAATGAAATGTGCATTTTTCCCCATGCAGGACAAATATGAGGAATGGGTTAAGAATTTTAAGTGGGATGTGCCGGAGTATTATTCAATAGCAGATGTTGTGGATGAACATGCAAAGGATAGAAGCAAAATAGCCCTCTATTATGAGGATGAGAGTGGAAGAAATGGCAAAATGGCATACTGGGAGCTTAGAGATGAGTCCAACAGATTCGGAAACTGGCTCAGAAGCCTGGGAATGAAGAAAGGAGATAGAATAATGGTTATTCTCCCCCGCATTCCGGAGGTGTATGTGGCACAGATTGGAAGTTTTAAGATTGGTGGCATCGTTGTTCCATGTCCTGATATGCTTAGAGCTAAGGATATCGAATACAGGGCAAAGAATTGCAACGCAAAAACCATAATTGCATCCATAGACTCAACACCATTTGTTGATGAGGTGAGGGACAAAATACCTGTGGAGAACTACATAGTGGTGGGAGGAGAAAAGGATGGATGGTTGAGTTATGAAAAGGAGATTCACAAGCATTCGAGAAATCTTGAAAAGGAGAAAATAAAGGCAACAGACATAATGACAATAAATTACACATCTGGAACAACAGGGGATCCAAAAGGTGTGATGCATGATCATAAATGGATTTACTGCATGTCAAAAACAAATGCCGTTTACTGGTGGAATGCCCAGCCGAATGAACTGCTCTGGACAACCTCCTCTCCGGGATGGGCAAAATGGTTCTGGAGTCCCATAGGTGTAGCTTTAGCAGTAGGAGCAGCCCATCTTATATATAATGGGAGATTCAAGCCCGCAAAGTTTTTGAGTTTGATGGAGAAATATCGCGTTAACAGGTTGTGTGCAACTCCAACTGAATACAGAATGTGGGCACAGGAAGATTTAGAAAGCTATGACCTCTCCGATATGAAAAAATTCCTGAGTGCAGGAGAAGCTCTTAACAGAGAGGTTATAGACAGATTTTATAAGGCGTATGGTGTGCTCATATACGAAGGATATGGACAGACTGAAACCACAGGGCTGGCATGCAACTACGATGGAATTGAGATAAGGCCAGGCAGCATGGGCAAACCAATGCCAGGCTCAGGGCTTAAAATACTTGATGAAGATGGCAACGAACTTCCAAAAGGAAAGATTGGCCAGATTGCAGTTCCAATAACCCATCCTGGCCTGATGGTGGGATACTGGAATGGGGCTTCTCTTAAAGAAATTGCAGTAAATGGATACTATTTAACAGGAGATCTGGCAAAAATGGATGAGGACGGCTACCTATGGTTTGAGGGCAGGGCAGATGATGTGATAAAGGCATCGGGCTATCGTATAGGGCCATTTGAGGTGGAAGATGCACTGGTAAAACATCCTGCTGTAATGGAGGCAGCTGTCGTAGCATCTCCGGACAAAATAAGAGGAAATATAGTCAAGGCATTCATAGTGCTGGCTAAGGGATACGAACCAAGTGAGGAATTGATAAAAGAGTTGCAGGAGTTTGTAAAACAGGAGACAGCACCCTACAAGTATCCAAGGGAAATTGAATTCGTCGATAGTCTTCCAAAAACAATAAGCGGAAAAATAAGAAGAGTTGAGCTAAGAGAGATGGAAAAGAAGAGAAAGCTTGAGATGTGGGCAAAAGAAGAGAAAGAAGGCAAAAGTGTTTAATAGTTTTTAGTAATTAAGAGGTTAATGAAAAAGGCACTCGTCATAATATTAGCTGTATTGCTTGGAATGCCATTCATTGCATCTGTGGAAAGCAAAGATATATATGTTAATGAGGGAGAAAGCATACAGGATGCCATAGATTCTGCAATGCCGGGAGATGTAATACATATAAATAGGGGAGTTTACAGGGAAAATATCATCATAAACAAGGAAATTTCCATAATTGGAGATGATGCCACCATAGATGGAATGCAGAATTTTACAATCAAAATAGAGGCAAAAAACGTGATAATTGAAGGACTGGAAATAATAAATTCAACATGCGGCATACTTATATCGGGCAATGCAACCATATATGAATGCACCATCGAAAATAACCATTATGGAATTATATCGGAAGGAAACGGCTCACATATATTTCACAATAATTTCATTTCAAATTATGTAAATGCAGTTGATCATGGAATGAATAATACATGGTATTACAATGGCAAAGGAAATTACTGGGATGATTATACAGGCAAAGATGAAGATAATGATGGAATAGGAGACACACCTTACAACATCTCTCAATCTTCTGCCGATAAATATCCTCTGATGTATATGTATGGCATCCCGCATGCAGACTTTGATTTCATTATAAATGGAAAAAATGTGGAATTTTATGCACATGCCATGGATTATGAGTCGGGCATAGTTAACTACACATGGCATTTCGGAGATGGAGGCATTGCTTATGGAAGAAATGTCACCCATAACTATTCTGTTGAGGGCATATACAATGTATGCCTTTATGTGGAGAACGGCATAGGTAAAAATGCAACCTCATGCAAGAATGTTATAATTGATTGCTCTCCTCCATATACCATGCTTGTTAGCAATCCACCCTCTCCAAACGGATGGAATGAATGGTACATAAGCAATGTGGAGATAACGTTGATGGCTTTTGATAATCTCTCGGGCATTAAAAAGATAAGATATTCCATCGATGGCTCAACATGGGGAACCTATGATGGAAAAATAACACTTGGAGAGGGTAAGCATAGAGTGGAGTTCTATAGCATAGACAATGCAGGAAATGTTGAAAGTAATAAATTAAAGAAAATAAAAATAGATACCACACCTCCCACAACCTCCGCCCATATCTGGGTGAATTCCACCAACGGATGGTATAATGAAAGGGTCAATATATCCCTAATCTCAACTGACGGATTATCTGGAGTGAATTCAACATATTATTACATCAACGGCATATTAAATACATATTCGGGAGGCAACATCACCATAGGAGAAGGAATGCATGATTTTTCATATTTCAGCATAGACAATGCAGGGAATGGTGAAAAGCCATCATATATGGATATAAATGTTGATATTACGCCCCCAACAGCAAAAATAGTTTCTCCCTCTCCGGGAATATACATCATGGGTAGAAAACTTATAGATTACACGCAGTGCATAATAATTGGAAATATAAGTATTGAGGCATACGCCATGGATTCACTATCTGGCATATGGCATGTTGATTTTTACATTGATAATGAACTCATGAATAATGATAGCACGGCCCCATACACATGGATGTGGGACGAAAGGGCAATAGGCCCGCATACAATAGGAATAATAGCCTATGATAATGCGGCAAATTGTGCGGAATATAAAGAGGATGTAATAATATTCAATATCTGAACAACAGCAAAAAAAGATTCAGGTGAGTAAATGAAGGAGGAAATAGTGTTTCCTGAGCCAGATAGTGTACTTACGGAAAAACCATCGCTGAAAAAATATCTTAGATATCTTTTATTTTTTGGGCCCGGAGCCATAATTGCTTCTGCCACCATTGGACAGGGGCAGCTCATACTTGGTCCCCAGATAGGAGCATGGGCGGGTTTCAGATTACTCTGGATAATAACTCTGAGTTTTGGTTCCTATTTCATAGCATATATTGCAGCCCGTTTCACATTGATAAGCGGGATAAATGTCGCTGATGTGTTTGCGAGAATAAAGAAGGGCATAATAAACTGGATATTCATTGCCATAATTCTTATATTTCTGCCACTATTTGCAGCAACCATAATAACCACGCTTGGATACTCTGTGCAGTGGATAATAGGATATGGAAACCATCTTGCATGGGGGCTCTATTTCAGCCTGGTGGCAGTATTTCTTGTCATAGTGGAGAGATACAGGGTTATTGAATACACACAGGCATTTTTTGTTGCTGTTCTTGCAATTGGAGCAATAATATCTGTGGCCCTGATACAGCCTGATGTGCTGAAAATGATTCCTCATTTCTTCACCATAGGAGATGTTCCATCATATCCATCATGGGTGCCTGATAGCGTAAAAAGCAAACCTGTTCCTCTCATAATTCTGGGTTATCTTGGAACACTCACTGTATCAATAATAATGCTTGTTGGCTACTCCGGATGGGTCAAGGTTAAGAAATGGGGGATATTCAAGGATAAGGAAAATACAGAAAAGTTTTCTCACATGCTGCATGAAAGATTCAGAAAAACAGGGAAAGTGGATTATCTTCCCTCGAGTAAAGAGGAAATAAAAAAGGCACATCTTCTCACAAAACCTGCATTGATAGATTTAATGATTTCGTTCATCATCGTGGCCGTGGTATCAGCAGCATATATGGTGGCAGGTTATTATCTTCTGGGAGAACAGCATAAAATCCCCACGGACATAAACCTCATAAAAGAGCAGGCTGTAATATTTTCAAATATAGCCAAATGGCTTGAGCCGTTATACAAGATAAGTATTTTCTTTGCACTTTTTGGAACAATATATGCTGGATTTGAAGGGGTATCAAGAATGCTTCATGAAACAATGAGACCATTGATAAAGAAGATTGATGAAACACCTTACAAACAATTCTCCCTCTATGTGCTGATATACCTTATAATAATAGGAACCCCGATAGCCATATCTGGCGTGTCAGTAATTCTGATGCTCAGCATTACATTGCTCTTCATAGGTGTTATAGGAGTGATAATATATGGAATAGGTGTGATATATGTTAGTCAGAAAGTTCTTCCACCCCAATACAGACTTGGAAAATTGCACATGGCCTTTTCAGTAATCTCACTTATATTCCTCTCCATACCGCTCTTCCTGCTCCTTTAATGTCACCGCCCAAAATTTTAATAGGCGTGCAGGATTAACATCCATGAACTGGCTTTCAATTTTGATTGCGATTCTCATGCTATTGCAGCCAGCCGCATTTTATCATGGCTGGAATGAAAGCGAAGCAGGACAATTTGAGGTGCAGTGGGAAAAGAGCTATGGAAAGCTGGTATGGTGGAGTGCCCGTTATGAGGGACCACAACCAGTGGGTGATGCTGATAATGATGGCAAGAATGAAC
>JAGGXW010000007.1 GCA_021162815.1 Thermoplasmata archaeon
GGATATATACCAATGCCTTTCAGCAAGTCAAAGTTCATGGAATTTCCCAGAGATGTTCTTGTGGGACATGATGTTCTGGATGAATTGCCGAAGTTGTGCGATAGGGTAAATGTGGAAGGCACGGCTCTTGTTGTTGAGGGGGATATAACCAAAAAAATAGCTGGAGATAAGATTGCAGATGTTCTGAAGAAGGATTACAAGGTGGAGGAAATAGTGGTGGAAGGAGCATACATGAAAGAGGTTAGAAAGGTATCGAGATTCATAAAAAAGATAGATGCTGATTTTGTTGTTGCTGTTGGGGGAGGAAGTGTAATTGATGTTGCAAAACTTGCTTCATACAAGGATGATAAGCCATTCATAAGTGTTCCAACTGCCGCCTCCCACGATGGAATAGCATCTCCGAGAGCTTCCATAAAACACAATGGAATAAATCTGTCAAAAGAGGCAAGATCTCCAGTCGGAATACTTGCAGATACTGCCATAATATCTAAAGCTCCTTACAGGTATCTTGCTGCTGGATGTGCAGATGTGATATCAAATTTAACTGCCATACTTGACTGGGAGCTGGCGGCGAGATTGAAGGGAGAGTATTACAGCTCATTTTCTGCCGCCCTTGCAAAGACAGCTGCTGAGTTGCTCATTGAAAATGCGAAGTTTATAAAGCCGGGTATAGAGGAAGCAGTGTGGATTGCTGTCAAATCCATGATTGTATCTGGCGTAGCCATGAGTGTTGCTAACTCCTCCCGTCCTGCAAGTGGAGCAGAGCACATGTTCTCTCATGCCCTTGACAGCATTGCTCCAGGCAAAGCACTTCATGGCGAGCAGTGTGGTGTTGGTGCAATAATGATGATGTACCTTCATGGGGGAGACTGGGAGTCAATAAGAGATGCTCTAAGGGAGATAGGTGCTCCCACCACCGCCAAGGAACTTGGAGTTGCAAAGAAGGATATAATAAAGGCTCTTACCATTGCTCATAAGGTGAGGAAGAGGTACACCATCCTCGGAACAGATGGAATAACAAGAGAGGCGGCTGAAAAACTTGCAAAGGCAACGGGGGTGATATGATTGGTTGTTACTTTAATAGGTAGTAAACTTGCAAAGGAAGGGGTGGAATTCATATATCTGGGTATAACAAAAAAATGCAGAAGCTGTAAGCTCAAAACTGTGTGTTCAAATCTTGAGCCAGGAAGAAGATACAGGGTTGTGAAGGTGAGAGATAAAAAGCATGAGTGCTCTCTTCATGGAGAAGTGGTTGCAGTGGAGGTGAAAAAATTGCCCATTACAGTCAACATAAAAAGGGAGCAGGCGGAGGCCACAGCAGTGAGTTTCAGTCCCATTCCATGCGATTTTGTGTGGTGCAGAGAATATGAACACTGCAACCCGGGCATAAAGGAGAAAGAATACAGAATTGTGAAGGTTCTTGAAGATGTTCACTGTCCCAAAGGATATGAATTGAAAAAGGTGATGATAGAGGAGATGTAATCACTCCGTTAGAACCTCACATCCATCCGTGGTAACCATTATTGTATGTTCTCTCTGACTCACCATGCCTCCCTTTGCCTCAATAAGTATGTTATAGGAATGTATTATTCCCTTTCTCACCATAAAATTCAGTTTAATTTTGGATAGTCCATGCCTGTATATCCATCTCTCAGCAAATGGGAGGCTTCCAAAATGTCTTATGAAATCACTTGCCGCCTGACTTTTTCTAATTACCTGATATATGTTGCTTTTTCCATCGTCTATAACATAGCCCTCTCCATTTGTCGCAAATGGTTCTATTGCAACAACATCCCCCTCCTTCAGCACTTCCCTGCCATTGTAAGCATGATTTGGTATGGATAATCCTGCATGAAGTTTGTATTGCTCTATTGAGTGCCCCTGCAGATTTCTTATTGGTCTGTATCCATAACTATTGATTGTTTTTTCTATTTCCTTGCTAATATCTGCAACCTTTACCCCCGCCTTTACAATGCTTATTGCATTTTCAAGGGCCATCTTCGATGCTTCTATTAACTTTTCATATTCATTACTTCCTATCTCGACAGTTGCTGCAGTATCTCCGATATATCCATTTACATGGGCTCCCACATCAAGCTTTACCACATCTCCTCTCCTGAAAATATATTTATCCTCTGGATTTGGAGTGTAATGGGCTGCAATGCTATTCACAGATATGTTTACGGGAAAAGCTATTTTTGCATTTTTGAGAATGTAGCTTTCTACCTTCTCTGCTACCTCTATGTAGCTCACTCCTTCATCAATTATGCTGATCCCATACTTTAGGGCATTACCCGCAATTTTCCCGGCAAGTTTGAACTTATCATACATTGATTTCATCTCCCGATATAGCTCCTTCCCTCACAATTTTGATTTTGTCCTCAGACACATCAACTATGGTGGATGCAATGCCTTCCAATTCACCTCCATCTATATATGCATCTGCATTATCTCCAATCTGGATTCTTGCCTCTTCAATGGTTCTCGCCGCCTTTCTTCCATGCACGTTTGCACTTGTGGCTGTGACAGGAAATTTTGATGCTATTTTTCTTGCTATGCTATTAGCAGGTACACGGATGGCTATTTTATCCTTTGATATATAGTCAGGAACAATTTCTCTTTTTTTAAGAATGATGGTTATTGCACCAGGCATGAATTTGTGAATCAATTTTTCAGCCAGCTCATTAACAAATGCATATTTTTTAATCTTATCAACGCTATTCACACATATGGAAAAAGGCACGTTCTGCGGTCTTTTTTTAATTTTGTATATTCTTTTTATCCCTTTTTCATTGAATATGTTCGCTCCTAAGGCGTAGAGAGTATCTGTAGGATAAACTATGACTCCTCCATTTTCCATAATTTCTATGATTCGTTCTATCTCATTCATTTTTTCTCAGCAGATCTCCAAGAGTTAGTGGTTTCGCTTCTCCTTTTTTCACCACTCCTCCCTTAATCTCCTGGAAAAGCTTTATTTTCAGCACTTTCTCAATTTTCCTTACCGTTGCATCAGGAGGGCGGAGCTCCTCATTTTCTATTTTTGCCACCGTGCCTGTTTTTTCACCAATTTTTGCCCCAAGCTCCTGGCGGCTCATGCCTGCATTTTCTCTCGCCTTCCTTATTATTTCGCCCCATCCCGGGAGGAGATCCTTATCCATGTTCTGGAAAACATCCTTTGAGTATGGGGCTGGTGTCTTCTTTTTAATCACAGGGTGCTTTGCACTCTTTTTCTGGACTACTTCCCTTCCAAATTTTTTGCATTCGCTGCATACGAGCATCTCAACTCCTTCTATTATTACTCTGTAGAGTTTTGAAGATTCCCTCCCGCATACCTCACATCGCATATGAGGAAAAGTATTTCATGAATATGAACTTTTGCATGGTGATGCAGTTCCAATTATCCTCATTTTCCTGGAATCAAGATATGTTAACAGCAGTTTTTCATCGCATTTGAAAACCAAGGGCTTTTCCATTTTAAGCATTGTTTTTTCATTCATTGATAATCTTGCAGGAATGAACTGCATATGATTTCCGACATGCACCACCATACCGTCCTTCAGCGCATCCTTATAATATTTATTTCTGTTTATCGATATCTCTATGCTGTCTGAAACAATCCATTCCTCGCTGGTAATTATGTCTCCTCTCTCAATATCATCAACATCGATATTTTTCAGTGCAATTCCCACTCTGTCTCCTTTATTTGCTATTTCATAATCGTCATCATGCTTCTGGATGGAACGAATATGAACTTTCTTTCCAGATGGAAGTATTTCCATATCTTCATGCTTTCTTACGCTTCCATATATGACCGTTCCAAGTATGACAGTTCCGATCCCCCTCACATTGAAAAAATGATCAACGGAAACACTTCCTCTCCTTTCCTCTCTTACTTCAATTTTTTCTGCCATCTCTATAAGCATCTCTCTTATGTCTGCAGGAGAGTCATCAAGAAATTCATATTCTGTTTCAACTGAAGAAATAATTTCTTTTATTTCCTCCTCTCTGTCGTTTCTTATTATCCATCCCTTCTTTATTCCCATTTCTTCCACAGCAATCAATGACTCGCCAAAATATCTGTCAATATTTTCAACATGAAAAATAACATAATCTGCTATGCTGAGAGCATAGAAAAGCGAGGACAGCTTTTCAGGATATCTCGAAGCTTCTATGAGTGTTAGTGTGGTATCTCCTCTTTTAACGTTGTAAAATGTAATGTCACTTTTTGTTCCTTCTTTACCAATTTTCTTTCCGTAATTGCCTATGACTGCAATGTTTAAATTTGCCATCAGCAACTTTATGCAAAAACATATTTAATTTTTATTTGTCAATCAATTATATTCAACCCAAGTTCAACTGCAAAATTCAGTACGGATTCATATTCTTCCTCGTATATTCTTCTATTCATTCCTTTAACCTTTTCTGCCATATAGTATGGAGTGTATTGGTCCATTATATTTACCATTACCTCGGGAACATTTTGAGATATCCATTCCAGTACTGGAAATGAGCAGCATTCAACATGCCCTGGAAGAAT
This sequence comes from Thermoplasmata archaeon, assembly GCA_021162815.1. GTDB lineage: Archaea > Thermoplasmatota > E2 > UBA202 > JdFR-43 > JAGGXW01. The sequence continues at coordinate 4,538 of JAGGXW010000007.1, forward strand.
GAGATGCCTTATTATCATTTCCCCACTTGAATAAGCAATCTCATGGTTTCTTGTCACAATTTCCCAGTAATTTTTAACCTTGGATAATCTCATTGCGCATTTGTTATTCCCGTACTTAAAGTCTGTGAGATAGATATCAATTATACCATCAAGCAGTTCCATGGCTTTTATGCTGCAGTACATATTTGAGTTCCATATCTGGGGGATATTGATATCGAGCTTATCAAGCACTTCCATTATGTATGGAATATTTGGAGTTGGTTCACCACCCACCCAATTAACATTTTTCGCCCCTCTTTCATACGCTCTTTCTATAAATCTGGCCATCGTCTCTGGCTCAATGTAAAGGCCAACATGTCTTTGAGATATATCCCAGTTTTGGCAGTAAATGCATCTGAAATTGCAGCCAGAAAAAAATATTGTATATGACGGCACAAGTATGCTTTCCTCTCCATAATGCATAAAATGGGCTGCTATGCTTGCTTTACCTGTGTTGCATACTCCCTTCTCGTTATACCTGTTTATTCCACATTTATACTCGCATAGATTGCAGCTCTCCATTTCTTTCATTGCCTGCTTTAGTTTAATTTCAAACTCTCCTCTCTCTTTGCTTTTAAGATATGCTGCCTTTTCCTTTCCTTCCAAAATGTTAAGGTACTTCTCCAGCATCTATTTTCCTTACAACTTTTCCCCTGGGTTCAACCTCTGAAAAAACATGTGCCTGAAAACTGTAAATTTTTGTTCTTCTATCTCTCCAGCAGTCGGGCATCAAACCAGCCTTCATACATGTTTCCTCAAGGAATTGAAGGGCATTCCATCCATATTCCACTGCCACTTGAGGCAATAAAAGGCCGCGATAGAATCCCTGCTCTGCAATTAGTCCATCCCTTCCCACCTTTATTTTTTTAATATATTCTTCGGGCTCCTTCACTTTTATTTCAGCAGGTTTTGTAAGTATGCTCACCTCAACAATTATTGAATCTATTTCATCACTTCTTAAAGGGGGAAAGCGGGGGTCATGACATGCTGATACAGCAGCCTCTTTTATTGCATCCTTTAATTTCATTATTGGCTCAGGAATGCCTATGCATCCTCTCAGCATTTCCGAAGGATATGAGTTTAGGGTAACAAATGCTCCCATTTTTTCATTAAATATCTCTTCCTTAGGAGCATCTGGCATCTTTTTCCCTGAAACATGCCATTCTATTATTCCCCTTGCGTATTCAACTGCCTTCCTTCCATCTTCCAGTGATATCATGATATGTATACCATTATTCAGTACAAAATTTTTATTACAGTTCCAGCTCATCAAAGCTTTTACCTGCCTCCTTTAAAACACTGTCTGAAACATATATATCGCATCCTTCTCTAAGGGCAAGAGCTATGCAATCACTGGGACGGGCATCCAGTACAATCTCCTCTCCCTTCCCTTCATGAAATCTCTCTATGTACAATTTTGCCATGAATACTCCTTCTACCAGATCATCAATTACAACCTTTTTTATTGCCCCACCAAGAGAATTTATCACCTGAATGAAGAGATCATGAGTCAATGGACGGGTGAATTTGATACCATACACACCATTCATTATATTTTCTCCCTGGGCAGGACTCACATATATTGGAAGAGCGATATCATCATTGTAGAGTATCACCTCTGCATATTCTTCTGTTGCCCTAACTTCCGGATAAACATCCATTTTCACATATTTCATTTTATCTCCGCCAGCTTTCTTATTCTGTCAACAACATTTGGATGAGATGAGAAAATTTCCATTATTTTTTCCGTAACCGTCGGCCTTGCCACAGATGCAAATTTTTTAACCTCATATTCATCAAGATGTCCGTCCATGTTTAAATCGGCTTTGCTCAATTCCACAATATCTCTCCTCGCCTTTGACGGGTCCGTTGCAAAAAACGCTTTCATGCCCTCCGCCTCCTTTATTTTGGCCGCGGGCAGGCGGGAGGTGGCAAGCGTTATTCTGTAGAGGGCGGATGCAAGGTTATGAGGCTTTTCTGTGAGCATCGCAGAGCCATAATCTGCATAGTACTCTCTGATTCTGTTTATGTAGAGGAGTATGATGTTGGTGAGTATGTATGTAAGGAATGCCACCACTGCCACTATTGCTCTGTTGTTTCTCCTATCTCTGCTCCATAAGGATGTCCAGAATATGTAGTAGCTCATGAGAGGAATTGCAGAAAATATGGTGAGAAGAATCATGTCCCTATGCTTTATGTGGGATATTTCATGACCCAGAACAGCTTCTATTTCCTCTCTATTCAAAATATTTAACAAGCCTTTTGTAACACACACTCTTCCATCCTTAACGCTTCTTCCAAATGCGAAGGCATTGGGAATTGAAATATTCGATATTCCTATCCTGGGCTTTTTTATACCCGCCTTCATTGCAAGTTTTTCCACAATTTCATGCAACCATGGCATTTCATGCTCATCAATGTATTTTACTCTCATCATAACTTCAACAATTTTTGGACTTATTGCATACTGTATTATGATAACCAGAAATGCTATTAGGGCATATATGATGGGGGAGACAATACCGAATATGTAGGCTATCATTGCTATAAGCGCGTATATCACTGCAAACATAAGGGCTATTGCAATGGAAAGCCTCGCATACAATGAAAGAACATTCATTTATTTTTAGATATTAACTCCTATTAATATTTTATCTCTTCTTCAAATTCATCTCTGCTTAGCAGTACCAGAATGAGGGCAATTATGCTCAGAAGACTTCCAACAATGAAACCAAAGGAAAATATTCCGAATACAGAGGATATTACAACAATGATGAAATGTTTCCTCATCAGACAGAATATGCCACCAATTAGGGGAAGAAATGAGAGTATGATTACAGCGTATGAGAAAACGGGAAGGAATTTCACTGCATAAAGTGTGAGAGATTTTATTTTTTCCTCTCCAGACCCTTTCTTTAGTGTATATTTTTCACTTATTGAAATTGATGAAGGTAAAACAAAAGTTTTTACAACAAGTTTTTTAAAACCATCTTTTTCGAACGTCATTACATGCTCGCCTGCACTTATATTTTTAATTTCAAACCTTCCCTCCTCATCACTCCTCATTGAAAAATTCCCGTCCACATATATACTCACATTATACAGACCGTTTCCCTTCTCATCAACCACATATCCCTTTATTTCTCCGTTTCCTTCATAGAGCATGTTGTGATGGGCAAGTAATATGGCCCCCATTGATATGCCAAGGATAAATGAGAGTATGAGAAATATTGCGGCAAGAGTGGTTTTTTCTGATCTTTTAATTTTTTTAACTGTGGGGTGAATGGGGCTGTACTCCTGAATGGGTTTTTCATCAGGCATAACATTTATTTTTATCTTCATGCCGCAGTTGGGACATGTTACACTCTGCAATCCTGTAGCTCCATCAGGTACTTCCACTATTATGTTCTCTCCGCAATACGGACAGCGAGTTCTTCCTTTCATTGTTAAAAAAATTAATAAAATGGTGCTTTAAGTATATTTCCACTAAATCTTATAAAAAGAGAGATAAATGAATAAACTTGTAAGGAACCACGTTATGCTTCCCACATACAGCAATGCATTGTATATCTGGAAGGCTATCCCGGAAGCAAATATGAGCCAGGGTACAACAAATGCCAATATTGCCAGCACAATACTTTTCAGATTCATTGAAGGTGTATATGAATTCCAAATAAAAAATTTGGCATTGTTTTCGGTTAACGAAGGGAAGCATCCACAGTTACTATTTTGCCGGAGATATATGCATCCTTTTCATTCGGAAATATGTTGTTGTCGTTACTTCCATCATTTGCAAATGTTAAATAATTCCCTATTGTATTCCCGATATAGTAATTTATTTCCAGAACTCTTCCTTTATCATCTCTGGAATTGTCATTTCCATTTATGTCGAGCAGTCTCTTTATGTTGAAGAAGTCATAGTAATAAAGCTCTATTTTTACCTTGTGGTATGCCACATCATCCTTTACATTTATTGTTGGAGCGCTCCAGTTTACATTTATATCCTTATCTATTTCAATTTCATAGGGTTCATTGGGTATTGTTGCAATTAACTCATCATCTACATATATCTTAACAAAAATTTTACCAGTTTTCTGTCTCCCTACCAGAAAATCCTTAACCCTTATATCGTCTATATATATTTTTATTCCAGCATCATTGTATGGAAGATAGTCATTTTCATTTAGTATTCCATCATTATCGTTATCGGGATCCTCATTATCTCCTATTCCATCATGATCACTATCCTTCCACTCCTTGGGATTGTGAGGAAATGCATCCTGGCTATCCGGCACTCCATCACCATCACTATCTTTATTGGGATTGAAAACCTCCTTATAACTCTTATAAACAAAAGGAGTTGCTATTATCACCATTATTATCACTATGATGGCTGCAAATATAACGAGCATTCCTTTGTCTCGTGAGAGCATCATAAATAATCCCTTCATCAATTAAAAATTTATGGATTTTATTTGCCATAATTCGGTGTGCAGAATAAAATTTAAAATTTTTGGAATCGTATTCGACTTATGCCAAAAATCGATTGAACATAGAGACTGAACCATCTATAGAAAAAAGAAGAAAGAATGGATAGAAAAAGAAAAACAGTAAGTTGATATTGTTTGTAAAATATAAAATTTTATAACTGCAGGAAAAATTGAAATGATGAAAAAATGATGGAAGTAAAGATAAAACCAAATTCCCCTTTTAATTTTAATCTAATGTGTAGGATAGTGGATAACAAATTCAACGGTAAAGAGATTTACGAAAATGCAATAGATGGCAAAAACCTTTATTTGGTATTAAATCAGGATGATAATATTATTCCGCTTATGATATACTCGAATGGGATAATAGAAAAGCCTGTGCTTTATGTGAGGTTTTGGAAGAAAATATCTGAAAGAAATGTAAAACAATGTATTAAGATTATAGAACAAATGTTTGACACCAATTTAAACCTTAGACTTTTCTATAAATTTGTAGAAAGTGATAGAATTTTAAACAATATCGTGAAAAGGCTTTATGGTTTAAGGAGTCCGTCAACTCCAACTCTATTCGAAGCGTTCATCAGAGCGTTTATAGAACAGCAGATGCCATTAATGGTTTCCAATAAAATTGCCAACAGAGTGATAAAAAATTTTGGAGGCTCTATTGAGATTGGAGGGGTTAGGTATTATGCATTTCCAACAGCAGAACAATTAGTCGGGGCGGATGAAGAAAGGTTGAGAAATTGTGGATTAAACAGGAGAAAAGTTCAATATATCAAAAATTTTTCAAATCTAATTTTGATTGGAGAAATAGATCTGGATAAAATATCAGAGTGGAATACAGATAGAATCATACATGAACTAATAAAAATTAAGGGTATAGGTAAGTGGACAGCAGAATATGTGATGATTAGGGGCATGCATAAATATGCTGTTACACCAGCGGATGATTTGTTTTTGAGAAAAGTTATATCACATTACTATTTCAGCAAAAACAAAATATCTGGGGATAAATCAAGAGAAATATGCGAAAAATGGGGAGAATGGAGAGGATTGGCATCTTTTTACTTGATTATGGATTATTTTATCCGGAATAGGGAATAAAGCAATACCTTCATTATCTCCATTTCCACTCTTTATCTCTGTTACCCAAATTTTGAACATTGCTTTAAATTCAACACAGTGTTTGCGTCATAACGGGTTTGTCGAAAAAATGATGAAATTTAAATTCCCATCCCCATGGGGATATAGGGGATGGGAATGAGATACTGGCAAAGATACGACAGAAAATATAAAATGTGGAATATAAAAAAGATTTACTA
>JAGGXW010000047.1 GCA_021162815.1 Thermoplasmata archaeon
ATATAAAAGAATAGCCAGTGCCTTTATTTCCAATCTTTTCTTTCCCTCCGAAAAATTTTTCTTTCCTCAAACAATTTTACCAGTAGGTCGAGCATGGGTATCCCCTCCCTTATATAGGGAGATTATACTCGACCTATTTTTTCACTTTATATTTTTTTTTTAAGTTGACAATCTCGGAGGTTTAATGTTAAAGAGAATAGATTTGAATGCTGCTCCATGCTCTTTCATGCTCATTTTCTGCCATAACATAAACCGCATGCTTTCCCGGAGAGAGGTTCATGTCAATGCTAATATCCCCATTCCCCTCGTAGATTTTCCTGCCATCAACCTTTATTTCTCCATTATTCGCATCTATGATTTGGGCATGCAAAATGAATGAACCAATCACCACTGCATTCTGAGCAGGATATACTTTCCTTCCATTCATATATATCCCGTATTTTGGCTCTTTCACATAGCCTGCTATCTCGCTTATGTAGGGCATTTCATTTCTTTCCAGGCCACACACCCAGGCTATGCTTCTTCTCACCATCCACCAGTTGTAACTCACCACACTTGAATTATTTGTAACCCAATCATAAATGAACCATGTGAAGCGTGTGTTCCTGACAGGAAATTCTCTCACATGGCCGTCAAAGAAGGTATTTGCCTCAGGATGCGGACCAAAAATGACAAGCCTTCCATTTCCATAGAAAGAGGCAACAACAGCATACTGCCCCTTTATGTCTGTTGTGATATTTCTGAGAGGAACCCATCTTCCATGTTCAAATCTCCAGTAATGAAGGGGCGCAACCTCACTTGGCTCCTCACCATATACTGCAAGAGGTATTACATTGCCATAGCTTCCATTCAAATGAGCATCATACATACCGGGACCTCCCCAGTACCTTATTGATCTGTACTCTCCATAAAATCCATCAAATATTGGGATGCTGCTGTTGAGAATGTGAATTTTTACCGGCACGCCCCCATACTGCCAGTTTGACTTCCACAGATACTGCCACTCCTCATCCTGCTGATCATTGACATAGACATTTACAATCTTCAATGTTGATAAATCAAAAATTTCATTGGGGCTGATGATGCTTTCATTGAAACCCATGGAAACAACATTGGCGCCGCCGCATATTCCTATGTAACCTCCCCCCTGCCTGATGAATTTTTTGACGTTTTCCCTCCACACGGGATTGTAGGCATCCATATAGGAGCGTCCTGAGGCGGAGATTATGAATGCATCATAGTTGGAAAGGTTTCCATTCATCACCTCATCCTTTCCTATTATTCTTGCCTTTATAACATATTCCACATTGCCTTTAACCCATGAGTAATTTACACATTCCTCAATATCTCTGGCATACCTCTTTATGGTGGAAAAATATATTGCAACCCTGAGCTCTTTCTTTTCCATACTTATGACATGGGGAAAACTGAATAGCAGCAGAAAGGAAATTAGCATTACTACAGCCCGGGATGTTTTCATATTTGAAATAGAGCAATAGGATTTATATAATTTGATGAAGTTGGCATAAATTCAAATAATTTTTAAATGAAAGTGTGTTAAAGTTCATGCTTGGATTGATTATAACTGGACTGGTTGTAATAGCAATTCTTGTAATAATTGGTTACATCATAGCCATATACAACAGATTCAAGAGACTGAAGAACGCTGCGGAAGCAACCTTAGGGCAAATAAAGGTGGCGATGAAAAAGAGGCTGGATATGCTCTCCGAACTTGTGGAAAGTGTGAAGAGCTATGCAAAATTTGAGAAATCAACCATGGAAAAGGTAACAAAAATGAGAAGCGAGGTGATGAAGGCTGATGCAAAAAGCATAAACGAGATGGAAAATGTCTCAAGAAGAATCCTTGGAGATATAAGAGTTGCCGTTGAAAATTATCCCGAACTTAAAACATCTGAAACAGTGAAAAAACTCATGGACGCCACCAGTAACATAGAGGACGAAATTGCGAGACACCGCTACACCTACAACAATATCGTGCAGCAATACAACACCATGATTGATGTAATTCCATCAAGTATGATTGCATCAATCTTCTCATTCTCAAAGATGGATTATCTTGAATTTGCGGATGTGGAAAAGAGACCATCATTAGGGTGGAATGCTTGAAGGAGTGGCAGCAGCTTATCCTCATACTTGTATTAACATCGGCTTTGATTCCTGTTGCCTTTGGAGTAAATAATATACTCGAATTTTACGGCAATCCTGTCGTGGACAATTACACCGCACATCTATCTTTAAATGGATGGCTGAATGAAAGTTATGAATACAATGTTTCATCTCCTCTCACAATGCTATACAGGGTATGGAATGCTCCTCTTCTCTACAACGAAACAATAAATGAGCCATTCATCCTTTTAAAAGATATAGACTGCTCATATGTGGCATATATGAAAAATTACAATGGTACAGTCTATACAACTGATTTGAAATATGCCTCATTGATAGAGGAAAAGGCTTATTTAAACGAGGCAGGATGCTATAATCCAGATGGTTTTGAAAGAGGAGTGTATCACATAAATTATTCCTTCATAATATTCCCGCCAGTTCATTATGACGAACAATATTACCACATGAACATAAAGCTGGCGGATGAACATGTTGCATATAGAAATTTTAAAATCTTCATTCATGATGAAAATAACAGCATATACAGAATCTTTCCACATCCAAAAATGGAGCTGGAGAAAAATGGAAGCATGTATATTCTAAGCGGGAAAAGTCCAAACAACGGATTAATAGAGGTGGAGTTCCTTCTTACATCCCCTCCACAACATGGATTCATGTACAGGATTGACAATGTTGAGGAAAAGACAATAAATGAGAATGCGAAATACTACATCATGCACACATTCTTTGAATATTTCTCATATGCCATTGCCTCTCTTGTTGTTCTTTTTCCTCTCATACTCATTCTGATATATTATCTATATGGAAGGGAGAAGAAATTTGTTGTTCCTGAATACATAAGTTTCGTTCCCGCAAAGAGAAAACCATGGCTTGTGAATCTTTTATTCAAAGGAGATGCATGCTCATTTGATAGAAATGGACTGTATGCAACTTTACTTGACCTTCACAGAAGGAAAAAAATAGAAATTCAGCATGATGAAGGAGACTTAAAGATAAAAATACTGGACAAAGATGGGCTTGACAGCTATGAAAGAAAGGTAATATCATTTCTTGAAAGGCATTCAGAGAATGGTATCTTCTCCATGAATGACTTCACAGAATGGATAAATGGTATAACATCGGAGTATGAAATTAAAAAGGCAAAGGAGGAAATGAATAAACTTTATTCAGCTCATGGAAGCGAGAGATTCATAGTAAATGGAAGGAAAATGATGCTCAAATTTTTTGTTTCCTCAATTCTACTTGTAATAGTCTCAATTGCATCCTACCTCTTCTTCCATTCATCATATCCTGTTACATTTTCACTGCTACCCTTCTCCATTACATTCATGATACAATCAATAATTGCAACGGCTGCCCCAAGCACTCTGTTTGGCCACTGGAAGAAAGATTACTACAAAGAAAAGCTGGAGTGGGATTCATTCAGAAAATTTCTTCTTGATATGGCACAGCTAAGCAAATATGGTAGAGAAGATATGACAATGTGGAAGGAATGGCTCATATACGCAACAGCCCTCGGAGTGGGAAAAAAGGTTGCTGAAGAATTTAAAAAATTAAATATAAACATACCAGAGATTGATACCCTTCCCTACATTTACACCTATTTTGCAGTGGCAAACTCAACCATGAACAGAAGATACAATGCATTAACCCAGTCCAGCAGCGGCGGCGGAGGTTTTGGCGGTGGCGGCGGCTTTGGAGGCGGAGGCGCCGGAGGAAGATGAGGCAGGGAGCTAATTTTAAATATTTTTTATGGTTCATTCCAGCATGAAGGAACTTATAAGAAAACTTGCCAATGCCTATGGCATATCCGGTTATGAGGAGAGTGTAAGAGATATTGTTATTGAAGAACTTGAGGAATTCGTGGATGAAGTGAAAACAGACAGAATGGGAAATGTTATTGGCGTTAAAAGAGGAGGAAAGCCATCTATAATGATTGCAGCCCACATGGATGAAATAGGGCTTATGGTGAAGAGCATAGACAAGGATGGGTTCATAAGATTTGTAAAGATAGGTGGATGGTTCGATCAGATTCTGCTGAATAGCAGGGTGATAGTGCATGGAAAGAAGAACATTTATGGTGTCATTGGCTCAAAGCCTCCTCACCTCATGAAGGGAGATGATAAGAACAAGAGCATAAAGGCGGATGATATGTTCATAGATATTGGCGCAAGTAGCAAAGAGGAAGTAGAAGAAATGGGAATAAAAATAGGAAGCCCGATATCTCTTGATATGGAAATGAAGGAATTGATGAATGGAAGGATAACAGGAAAGGCTCTTGATGACAGAATAGGTGTTGCAATGATGATTGAGGCAGTGAGGAGAGCAAAGAGTGATGCAACAATATATGCTGTGGGAACTGTTCAGGAGGAAGTGGGGTTAAAGGGGGCCAGAACCGCAGCATTCTCCTTATCTCCTGATGTGGCAATAGTGTGCGAGGTGGCAATAGCTGGAGACCATCCGGGTATAGAGGAGAGAAATAAAAACATAAAGCTTGATAAAGGAGCGGTAATAACGGTGGCAGATGCAAGTGGAAGGGGATTGATATCTCATCCTTCCGTACTGAAATGGCTGGAAAGAGTTGCCAACGAAAACAGCATTCCATATCAGCTTGAAGTTTCCGAAGGAGGGACAACAGATGCTGCTGCAATACACCTTACAAAGGAAGGTGTTCCATCAGGAGTGATAAGCGTTCCAACCAGATACATGCATTCTGGAGTGGAGGTGGCAAGCATGAATGATATAGAATATGCGACTCAGCTGCTAACAAAAGCAATAGAGAATATTGGTTACCTCACACTATAATATCAAAAACAACCTTCTCCCTCGATGGAGAATAGCTTCCAACGATTCTCTTGCTTTCAACTTTAACCCCATACTCTTTCTCTATCTCCTCCATTCTTTTATCAATCTTGTCCCTTTCAACTATCTCGTAGTAGTGTATTATTCTTCCCTTTTCCACAGCAGCAGAAAGAAACTCTCTGCTTCTGTGAGGAAGGTTCATTATTATTCTATCCGCATCAGGAAGATTTTTTATTATTTCCCCAGCGTCTCCATGGAGTATTTCTATAATTCCATCAAAACCATTCATTTTTACATTCTCAGTTGCATATTTTACGGCAACAGGATTTATGTCTATTCCATATATTTTTGAAGGAGAGCCATGCCTGGCTATTACAAGAGGAAACGGAGCAACTCCTGTAAACATATCTATTATCACCTCATTATCGATAACCTTTCTTGCCACTCTCATTCTCTCCCCTGCAAGCCTGGGTGAGAAATATACCTTGGCAATATCAAGTTTTATTCTCACACCATTTTCTATATGAATTGTCTCTGTCACATCTTTTCCCGCAAGAAATTTTAGCTCTCTTACCCTGTATTCTTCTTTAACACCTCTATCAAGATAAACCGCCTTAACCGATTTATTCGATTTTATTAAAATCTCAGCAAGAGAGGATGAAATATTCTCATCGCATCTTATCACTGCAATATCCCCTATGAAATCAATTGAAATTGAATCAAGAGGAATTCTTTTTTCCTTACTCAACTCAATATAACTTTTATTTTTATTCTCCTCAAAATCCATCTCATCAATATAACTTACTCCTTCAATGCGTGGCTTTGCCATTACAGGAAAATAAACATATTTATCATCTCTTCTCACCTTCAATCCTCTGATCATAGCATTCATTTCCATTAATTTTTTTCTTACTTTCTCCGCATCCTGCTTCTGTGCTACAGCCGCCATGTGCTTTGCCATTATATCATTATATAAATGAATGCACATATACATTTTATGTTATCCTTTGTGGGCCTGGGACTTAGCAGGAATGATATATCAATTAAAGCAATTGAAGAGATAAAGAAAGCTGATGAAGTGTATGCTGAATTTTATACAGGCAGAATATGCGATGGAATAGAAAAAATTGAGGAGATTACCGGCAGGAAAATAAAGGTTATTGGAAGGGAAGAAATGGAGGATGGAAGGGATATATTAAATGAAGCCATGACAAAAAAGGTGTGCATAATATCCGCAGGAGATGCAATGGCTGCAACAACCCATGTGGAGTTGAGGTTGAGAGCAATGGAAATGGGAATAGAAACGAGAATTATACATGGAGTGAGCATAACAACTGCAGCCGCCTCAGCCTTAGGACTGCAGATATATAAATTTGGAAGGATAATCTCCCTTCCCAGGCCATATGGAGATTACTTTCCACTCTCTCCTTATGACGGAATAAAGGAGAATGTTGAGGCAGGATTGCACACTTTAATCCTTCTCGATACCGAAAATGAACCAATGACAGCAAATGAGGCAATGGAAATACTGATGAAGATGGAGGAGAGGAAGAAAGAAGGAATATTCCATGATAAAGCCTTGATCGCTGTTCTTGCAAGAGTATCATGTGATGATGAGATTATAAAAGCAGGATATCTTAAAGAAATGGTAAAAATGGATTTTGGAAAGCCTCTTCATTCAATTGTTCTGCCTGGAAAAATGCATGTGATGGAAGCAAAGGCTCTTGTTGAAATAGCAGGAGCACCCGAGGAGATAATGAATGGATTATGATAATAATCTTAAACGAAACAAAATTTCAAAATTAACTCCAGAACAATGCACTGATCGTTTTGATTGAATAAATGAAATAATCATCCACTTCATTGAGAATAAATACAATTCCATATTTTCAAAAAATATTTAAAATAAAGGGAAGAGGGGGTTTTATGCTTATATCTGTGCATCTATTGGTGCTGGCTCGTGCCAGTCTGCCGGGCTGTATATTATTAATCCAGGATCTCCGTAGAGTATCTCGTCTCCATCAAGGCTGAGAGAGCTTGAACCATACACGCTTGTTGGGTCCATTGTTGTAAAGTCTCTCTCTATGAGCCAGTACACCTCGCTCATTGCTTCTCCTATTGGTTTTCCTTCATGCAGTGCCTTCTCGAACACAAATGTGTCAAGTGTTTCCACAGCAGGGCTTAATCCTGTATTTGCATTTCCGTACCATGCAACTGCACCATGCTCAAGATATATCAATGGACCAAAGTGTGCACCCGTTGTACATGACATCCATGCAACGAATTCGCTATGCAGATTCTCCCACAGCTGGTCAGCCCACTTGAAGTGCACTATATCATACTGGCGTGGTGGTTCAACATCATACCATGTGAATCCTCCTGTCCTTGGTGTCTTGCCCTGCCAGTACTGATAGCCACGCCATCCGTCTTCTCCTATTCCACCCCATACTGGATGACCGCCTATTCCAGAACCTCCTGTTCCGTGACCAGAGTAGTAATACACAGATGCTCCTCTATTCTGTTCCATGAGAAGGTTATCCCATACACAGTGGCCGCGATAGTCTCTTCCATGCTCGCTTGCAAACTTCTTGTATTCCCTAGATGTATACTGATAGAATGTCTTTCCGTTGTTAAGTCCCCAGTTTGAACCATCTGCGAAGTTAATCAAACTGGATGATGTGTAGTTCCTTCCAGGGCTGGCAAATATTATTGCTGGATAAAGTACATTCCTGTTAATATATGCCGCTGCCTCTGCAGGTGTCTCTCCTGGAATCTGTCCGGGTGAGGTTTCATTTCCTATCAATGCATGATGAAGCATGAATCTTATGTCTGTCTTTGGAGCAACAAATGCAAGCATCTCTCTTCCATCTATATCAAGTCCAACATTTGCTATGTACTCCCTCACTGCCTTTGCAATTCCCCCGAGCCACCTAAGCTCCTCATCCAGACCCATGGGTGGGAGCTCTCCATTCTTAATGTAATCCATTATTGGCTTGCTTGCCATTGAAAGATGTCCTATGGAGCGGCATCCGTGGTAGTAGTCTCCCAGATAGAATGCAAACTGGTGGGCTATATCTGCAAGATTGTATGCATCTCCCATCTCTCCAACACGCAGCACAGGAGAGCCATGATATGCAGCCAGATAGGCAGCAGGCGCAAAGTATCCATCTCCTGTGGCAAATGAGGTTATTGTGATGTAATTCTCCGTTCTTATATCCTTTATGTAATCAATAATCTGTTGCAAGCCAGATAAGCGCTCAACATTGTAGCTTGATAATTTGCTTGCTATTCCATCTGCATCGCTTCCAAGCATTTCAACAAATATTACTTTATTAACTCCCAGCTTGCTCAATGCACTGCTTGTTTCATCAGGTATTCCATCCTTTGTAACATAAAGCAGTGGTATGTGTTTGAGAGATGCAATAACTGCACCATTTGCTGCAGATAATCCATCTGCCATCCTTTCCTTGCTGTAATATCTTATCTCACCCTTTATATTGTATTTTATTGAACCGCTTGTCTCCTCATAAGGAACAACTATTGCTGTCCATGTACCTGTCATTGGATGATGAACAACAGCACTTCTTGTTGTTGATGGCTCAACTATGAGATGACTGTAGGTTCTCTCATCTCCAACTGTCTTGTTTCCATTCCACACATGTACTGGCTTTATCGGAGCACCACTCCATGATGGCATATCTGGTGCTCTGACATTTCCATATGGATCTATGAGATAAACCATCAGTGTTGTTGCCTCATCTGTTGTTACTGTAACGCTCAGTGTTGAATCTGGATCATCAACCTTTATCTTGTATCTATCTCCACTTATTAACTCCACATGGAAAAGATAACTTCCATGCTGTGATGTTGCAGCTGCTGCTGCATATGGACCGGGTATTGCAACTGGATAATATATATCCTCTCTATCCTCATTGTATGGCCACCAGTCTGTTGCTATTTCCTGATATTTTGGACCTATAAGGCTCAAATCTATGTTGCTTCCCTTCAGATCAAGAAGATGAACTCTCATTGCACCCCATTTTCTGCCTGCCCAGAATGGCATCACAACATTGTTATCGAAGTCCTTAACCTTGCTGCTATCTCCTCTTGCCTCTATAACCTTCGTTGCAACATTGAGTGTTGCATCCTTGTTAAGAACTTCCTTGACAGTATCATTCGTGCTGCTTCCATCTATGACAACAACAGCCTCGCTGCTGCTCTTCCATGCTGTGGTTGCAATGTCTG
>JAGGXW010000072.1 GCA_021162815.1 Thermoplasmata archaeon
GTGGATGTTGCAGAGATTGTCAGGAGACGCTTTGTACCTGATGCACAGATAGAGGAAGTGAAGATATTCACAGAGGAGCTCACAAACGACGAGGGCAACAAAGTGAACGTATCCTGCATAGAGATATTTTTATCCAAAAACATATCCTAAAAGGCTATCCAATCTCCATCATGGTTTTTTCAATTAAAAAATTAAAGAGATAATTAACACAATGAGTGATGCCATGACAGTAGCAATAAATTTTAATACTAAGGTGTTATACATCTATAATGAAGCCCCTTGAACTGATTCATTCGAGCCTGGAAAAGCGTGTGCTGGTTGAACTCAGAGGAGGAAGAGAGTACAGGGGCATACTTGAAGGGTATGACCATCCCCATCTCAATCTCATATTGAGAAATGCTGAGGAGTATATGAATGGGGAGAAGAAGCGTGACCTGAAAAAGGTCATCGTGAGAGGAGATAATATAATATACATATCGCCGTGATAAAATGGGTAAGGGAACACCATCAAAAGAGGGAGGAGGAAAAACACATATCGTGTGCAGAAGATGCGGGAAGCATGCATATAATCCAAGAAAGGGATACTGCGCAGCCTGCGGTTATGGAAGGAGCAAGCGTATAAGGAGCTACAACTGGAAAAAATGAATGAAAAATGCGGTGTCGCAGCCGTTGCCTCCCGCACAAAATTAGGTGAAAATTTATATGTTACTCTCGCAGCCCTGCAGCACCGCGGGCAGGAAGCGGCGGGCATAGCCTTTTATGATGCTGATGGAGAGGAAATAAAAAGTTTTAAGGGCCTTGGAATGGTGGATGGTGTATTCAAAAATTTTGATTTTTCCACAGTGAATGGAAGCAGAGGTATAGGGCACGTGTATTATTCCATAGCCATATCTGTGCCGGAGAATGCCCAGCCTGCTTTATTTCATACTGGTGTTGGGGACATTGCAGTGGGCCATAACGGAATAATAACCAATGCGGAGGAGTTAAAAAAGGAATTGATGGAGAAGGGCCACCACTTTGTTCAGGGAAGTGAGGAGGAGTCATTTGCATACATGATTGCAGATTTCATGAAGGAGCATGGCTTTGAGAACGCTGTTAAAAGTGCGATGAGAAAAATGAAGGGAAGCTACGCCTTCGTTTTGATGCATGATGAAAGGGTATTCGGAATAAGAGACCCTCTTGGAATAAGGCCTCTCATTCTCGGAAAAATAGAGGATGGCTATGTAATTGCATCTGAATCCGTGGCAATAGATGCCCTTGGAGGGGAGATAATAAGAGATGTTATGCCTGGCGAGATGATAGAAATAACAGAGGATGGATACAGAACATATGAACTCATAAATTCAAAGGAGAGAGCTCACTGCTTTTTTGAATACGTGTATTTTGCAAGGGCAGATTCAATAATAGATGGAAAGGAAATATACAAGGTAAGGCAACGCCTGGGAGAGATTCTGGCAGAGGAGCAGCCTGTTGATGCTGATGTCGTCATTCCAATTCCTGATTCTGGCAGGGCTCATGCTTATGGATTTGCAAGAGCATCTGGATTGCCTCTGGAGGAAGGACTTATGAAAAACAGATATATAGCAAGAACATTCATAATGCCAAAAAATATCAGGGAGAAGCTCATTCAGCTGAAGGTAAATCCTGTTAAAAGCGCAGTTAAAGGAAGGAGGGTTGTGATAGTGGATGATTCCATTGTGAGAGGCACCACCATGAGGAAGATAGTGAATCTTCTCAGGAAATATGGGGCAAAGGAAGTGCATGTAAGGATAGCTTCTCCGCCAATAATAGCGCCATGTTATTTTGGAATAGATATGACAACGAGAGAGCAGCTGATAGCATCTTATAGCAGTGTGGAAGAGATAAGGAAAAAGATAAATGCAGACAGCCTGGGCTACATATCAATAGATGGATTGACTAGGGCAATAGGGATGGATAAAAATCAACTATGTCTTGGATGTGTTACGGGCAAATATCCAGTAAAGGTTGATGGAGAGGATACAAGATTTCAGGAGAGGATAGAAAAATGGAAATGAAATGGAAGATTGCAATTGCAATAATCTTCATTTTAATCATAGCCTCAATTTTTGCCATGTCTAACAAAGAAAAGAAGCAGGAGAAAATTGAACTCATGCTTTCTGCATCTCCTGATAACTTCAGAATAATGGAAGGAGAGAATGTAAAAATAACTCTTACAGCCACTCTGAATGGAGAGCCATATGAAACAAAGGTTAAGATTTTGATAAAGGCGAATGGAAGCACCGGGCAGATAATATCTCCGTATCCATCAGTGACGAACAAAAATGGAAAGCTGAGCATAATATATTCCGCCCCTCATGATATAAATGAGCTATCTCACAATGTGGAGATAATTGCAAACATTTCATTTGGTGGATATAATGCCATTGCAACAATACATGGCATTGTTTATCCAGAGATGCACAATACAAGCATAATTATATCATGTGATAGAGAAAAGATAATTGCAGGCGAGATATGCCATCTGAAAGCATCTCTGGCATACTTTGATGAGAGATGGATTCCGCTGAATAATTCAACAATAGTATGGAGATTTTATGTGAATGGAAAAGAAATCAACGAAAAAACCAGCAAAACAAATTCTTATGGAATAGCAAAGATACCATTTTTCTTATCCAATGCAAATGAAACAGAGAATGTAACGGTGATAGCATATTACCCAATGAACCTTTCCGGAGAGATTGATCTGAATGCAAGTGAAAGCAATGGAATAAAAATTGAAGTAGTGCCTGAAAAACCAGGGGATTTTCCCGTTGTGCTCATACATGGATGGATCGGCTCCACCTCAAAGGAACTCATAAATTTCACCTGGTATAATATAACCCAGAAACTTGTTGCTCATGGCTTCAAGGTTCTTGACTTTGATTTAACCAAGCCAGGAATACAGTGGCTTGAATACGAGCCAGGATGGGAAAACCACCACATACCATGGATTGCAGCAAAGGTCAGTCAGAAAATAAGAAACGCTCTCATATTGAACGGCTATCCTCCAAATCAGACAATAGATATTGTTGCCCACAGTATGGGCGGACTTGTAGCTCGTTTTATGGCAGAGCATTACATGGCGGATGTGGACTACTGGAACAACAGCTGGAGTTATGGAGATAACGGAGAGCCATGGTATGGAGATGGAGATGGAGATGTTGTTATAGGACCAGAGCAGATTGATGATTTAATAGCTGTAGCCTCACCATGCCATGGAGTGCCCCCAAACATAAATGAGAGTATAATAAGAATAATTAACTTCGCAAAATTCCCCTGGTGGATTGCTCAGGTGCCCGATATGGTATATCACTCTCCTTTCCTGAATGCCATGGGCTACAGAACAACGGAGCTAATAGATTATTACGGGATAGGAGGAGACATAGGATGGATATTTGGAGGTGTTCCTGTTGATTTCGATGGAGACGGAATAAAGCATTACTCGGATGGACTTGTCCCAGCAGAGGGCCCGTATCTGGAGGGCAGGCCACTTTACATACTCACAGGAAATGCCTGGCCTTATGGTGAAGAAGACCATCTCTCATTAATGGGAAGAAATGATAAGGTTCATGAATACATCCTGGAGCATTTAATAGATTGATGCAATAGAAATAATTATATTTTTATTTTCAATTAGATATCAATGAGGAAGTTTGCAGAATATGCAAAACTGATGCGGCTTCCAGGGCTTGGTGGGCTTGCCATACCACCTGTTTTTGGTGCCATATCTGTGGGAGTGTATAGCATTGAAAAGCTTGCAATTCTTTTTGTCATAGGCAGCCTGGCAACAATTTTTGGATTTGTTCTCAACGATTATGCAGATGTGGAACTGGATAAACTTGTTCCTGAGTTAAGAAATAAGCCACTTGTGAAAGGTGTGATATCAAGGAAAGATGCTGTCGCAATATGCATGATATCCACTATCCTTTCCTTTTTCCTGATATTTTATCTGTGGAGGGGAGAGGAGTTGAATGAACTGAAATTTGCTGCAGCCACTGTTATAACAATTGCAGGAGTGCTTGGCACGGTGTACAACATATATGGAAAGAAGCTTGTAGGTTCAGATTTTTTTGTTGCCCTTTCAATGTCATTCCTCTTCCTTTTTGGAGCTCTTTCCTTCTCAAAACCAACCATGCTCACATGGATAATTTTCATGCTCACATTCAATCAAACGCTACACATGAATGCTGTGGAAGGTGGTATAAAAGATGCTGACCATGACTTTATTATGGGAGTAAAGAATATCGCCCTGCTTTCGGGAGTTAAAGTGGAAAATGGAGAAATCTTCATACCATGGCATTTCAGAATATTTGGCATGCTGATAAGATTGCTGTCTGTATTTCTTGTTTTTCTTCCCTTCATATATGGAATGAAATATGAAATATGGCAGATTGCTCTGCTGGCACTGCTCATGGCATCGGTTCTATGGCTGGAGATAAGATTGCTCACGATAAAAAAATTTGAGAGGAGTGAGATAAGGAGGATAATAAGTGCTGCCGCCTTTATGAGATATTCTGCTGTTCCTGTCATGCTCATTAGCTCTGTAGGAATAATTGCACTGCTCCTTGCAGTATTCCCAATAGCATGGTATATCATTTTCTCACCACTCGCAGGGGTTAAATTATTCCACCCGGAGATGTGAATATGAAAATAGCAATTGTTGGCTCTGGAATAGGAGGACTTGCATCCGCATCTCTCCTTTCAACAAGGCATGAAGTCCATGTATATGAAAAGATGGACAGAATTGGAGGAAGAGCGCTCTCCATGAATGGTATCCCGGAAAATTACAAGAAGATGCTTGCAGGTTTTGAAATGGCAAATGCATTTTCCATGCCGGACATAGAGACAATATCCGGGATGGCCAAAAACACAAAGATTGATCTGGGTTTTCATCTCATTGGCGGGGGCAAGAGAGGAGCATGTGTTTCCTCCCTGAAAAGAATAAATGCCAATGTAAATTTCATAGGCTCCAAACTTGGCATTATTGAAGGAGATAGCACAAAATATCCCATGCTTTCCCCATATGACAAATTAAAGATGCTTCCAAGAATAATGCAGCTTCTATTCTCAAGAAAGGAAACCATAGAGGCAATGAAAAAAATGTCAATAGAAGAGGCGATTGAAAAATATGGAAAAGGAAAGTTAAAACTCGTTCTTGAAATATTTCCGAGGCTCATAACCACTGTAAATGAGCTTGATAAGATATCCACAGGTGAATCACTATTTGCTCAGCGCGAGTTAATGGGGGGGCATCCTGTTGTCTATCCAGCAGGAGGGCTTGAGGAGATATCAAAAGCATATGCCATGCATATCGAAAAAAATGGCGGGAAAATTTTTCTGGAGAGAGAAATAAAAAATGTTGATGTGGAGGATGGAATGGCTAAAGGCATAGATGGAATTGAGTATGATGCGGTCATCCTCAATATGCCCGTTCAGCATATCTTCAGAGTTGTAAAGGAAAAGCATTTTGAGAGAGAATGGGTAAGAAAAATTAAAAGCCTGTACGGGACGGGGAGTATGGTATCATATCATTTGCTTAACCATGTTCCTTCCAGCCTGCTTGGAAAATCCTATGTTTTTCTTGAAAAAACAGATGAATTTAAAGGAGAAGCAGTGGCAGGGATGATTGACTTTAAAATGGCAGTTCCGGAGGCAAAAATCTCCCCTCCTGGAAAATATCTTGTTCAGTCGTATGCAATATGCTCTCCGGAGGAGGCAAAGGACAGAAGTAAATGGGAGATGCTGAAGAACATAATAGATGAAAATCTCGATAGGCTTATAAAAGGATATAAAAAGCATGCAGAGTGGGAGATATACAATGCAATATGGCATCTGGACGGAGTGGCAAAGACAATAGATAACGACAAGCCTGATGTTGAAACACCCATAAAAAATCTCTACATTGCAGGGGACAGTGTGAATTCAAAGGGAATAGGGATAAACTGTGCCGTTGATTCTGCAAATATAATTTATGAGAGAATAGAATCAATCTCTTCTGGATAAATTTCTCAAATAGATTCTCACCACTTCCTTTTCCTCAATGTATTTCATTATCTCCTTTGCCACCTCTGGCGGCATGATTCCTGCCTCAAGAGCTTTTGATACTGCGATCTTATCGATTCTGGTGTATTTTTCGTAGAGGCCATGCTTTTTAAGCACCTCAGCCACTCCTGTTTCATCGTTCATGTTGAAATTTCTGTAGAATTTTATGTTTGCCATCTTCTCGCTTCCGTAAACATGGTTTATCTTTTTCTTCCTGGCATATTCAACAAGCCTC
Organism: Thermoplasmata archaeon; assembly: GCA_021162815.1. GTDB lineage: Archaea > Thermoplasmatota > E2 > UBA202 > JdFR-43 > JAGGXW01. The sequence continues at coordinate 6,299 of JAGGXW010000072.1, forward strand.
TTCTTAATTTCCTCCTTTCTTGCCTGCAACTCTGAAATTTTCTGCTCAATCTCCCAGTATTTGTTTACAAGCATGAAGCCATCCTCATTCTCTATCTCCTCTATGTCCATTTCATCAAGCTCATATTTATGTCTGAAGAGAGGGCATATTGGCTGGTACTCGCAGTAGTTGCAAAGCTGGCTTTCTTTTGGAGGAAACTCATCATTTGATATGGCCTCCTCTATCTCCTCTATACTCTTTATTACCTCCTCCCTCACATGCTCGTAGCTATCTTTTCTTATCCTTATTTCCTTGTTAAATGCCAGATAGTGCCATACAAGCTCTATGTTTTCCACACCATAATGATGATTTATTGCAAGGGCATATATTGCGAGCTGCGTTTCATCTATTTCGTGTCTGGAAGGAAGGTAGAGCGATGTCTTATAATCATGCACCTCATATACTCCGTCCACTTCCGTTATTCTATCAACAATGCCCGTTATCCAGTATCTGTCATCTATGGGGAAATTTAGCTTCTTTTCAAGAGCTATGGTCTTACCCTCATCAAATGGTTTGTATGTGTTGTAGTAATCCGTTATGTAAATCTCTCCCATTCTGCGATAGTTATCCATATCATAATCTTTGACAACAAAGATATTACCCTTCATCTCCCTATTCCATCTCTCATTGTAAAAGGACAAAAGTTCCTCAAGAGTGTCTGTCTTGGCATAGAGCTTGTCTCTGTAAAGTTTCTCAAGTGTTTCATGCACCCTGCTCCCCATGAAAGCTTCAATGGTTCTTCTGAGAGGTTTTATTCTGTCTATGTAGGAATATCTGAAATGAAGAGGACAGTTTTTGAACTTTGATATGGCTGAATATGAATAATAATTCATGCAATTCTTTAATCAAAAGGTGCTTATTACTTTTTAGGAGGTAGAGGGTGAAAAAAGTCACAGCAACATTTTTTTATTGAATATGTATTAAGATTGTGTCAGAACTGGCAGAGAGACTCATAAAGGAAGTGGAGATATTTGGAAGACATATGGAGGTGCTGGAAATAATACTGAAGCATGGACCCATAGGAATAATAAAACTCTCGGAGATGACGGGTCTGCCGAATCACAAAATAAGATACTCTCTCCGCGTACTTGAAATGGAGGGGCTGATAAAACCATCTCCCGAGGGTGCCATAGCAACATCCAAAACAGAAGATTTTATTAACCAGTTAGGAAATATATTGAAGGAATTACTCCATAAGATGGAGGAAATATATGAAAAAATGCCGCGGTAGCTCAGCTGGGAGAGCGTACGGCTGAAGACCGTAAGGTCGAGGGTTCGAGCCCCTCCCGCGGCACTTTTATGAAAGAAAAAACTGTTCTCTCTATGCTATCCGCTGCAGATTCCTTCTCTCTGCTAAATGCATTATTTGGGATTACATCCATAATGGCAATACTTTATGGCAATGCATGGCTTTCCTTTTCTTTAATTCTCCTTGCAGTTCTGGCTGATGGAGTAGATGGAACAATTGCGAGAAAATACGGAAGCAGACTTCCAGTAATAGATGAATTTGCGGATATGATTTCATTCGCTACAGCACCCTGCATTCTTCTTGTTCATCTTTATGGTGTTTCCATAATTCCATTCTGCTATCTTTATCTTTTTGCGGCCATTGTTCACCTGCTGAATTACCACATGAAGAGAAATGGCTATTTCATTGGGATAACAACTCCTGCTGCAGCGATAATTGTTTCCTCACTGGCAATCCTTCATGCAGATATTATTTTTGAAATCATTGCCATCGTGAGCCTATCCATCCTCATGATAGTTCCATTGAAATATCCGAGGATTGAGGGAATTGCAAGAATAATCTCACCCCTGATAATAATTTTTTCAATTACGCTGGGCAATACTCACCCAGTATTTAATTTAATTCTCCTTCTATCAACCTTAGTGTATGTCATAGCGGGACCATTCTACATGAAATATCACTCTGGAGAGATGATATAGCCTTTCTTTCTCTTTCTCCATCTTCCCCATATGAGAAGGAGAGGAGGAATGACAAGAACCGTGGTCAGGAAGGAAAACAGTATTGTTATGGCTGTGATAAGACCAAACTGCTGCTCTGGTGGCATTGGAGAGAAGATAAGAACGGAGAAGCCGGCAATTGTTGTCAGCGCCGCCATCAGCACAGCCATGCCTGTGTTGGCAACTGCCTCCTCCACCGCCTTTATCACGTCTCCTGTTCTGTCAGCAATCAAACGGAATCGCTCAACAACATGAATGGCATAGGTTATTCCCAGTCCGATGGTGAGGGAGGTTATCATAACTGTCATGACATTGAGGGAATAGCCCATCAGATACATGGTTCCCATTATCCATATGGAAGAGATTATGACAGGCAACATGGTAAATATTCCAAGCAATGGCTTCCTATATGCAATTATGACAACAATGGCTGCAATTATTATGCATACTGCTGTGGAGCTGAGCTGACTTGATGTAAGTGACTTCATAATGGTGTACGCCATTATCATGCTTCCGGTGACGGTTGCCTTTGCATTTCCATAGTTTGCAACATCATTCTTCAGCTCTTTATACAGCGTTTCCATTTTCTCATTGATTTTTCCTAAAGCAGTCAGAGCACTATATACCCTTATCACGGTTGCATCATAGCCAGCATTACCCTTATGAAGAACATTTTTCACCATTCTTGAATATGGGCCAGTGTAAAGATAATCATATAAAGCTTTTACATCCTCATCGGTTGCAGGTATTCCATCACTTCCAATGTTATATTTCCTTGCAATGCTTTCATTTTCCCTTATAGCATCTTTTATTATCGAATATATGCTCTCCGCCTTTATGCTTCCATCAGGGAGATGAGAAACATATGTATCATCCTCCAGATTCTTCATGGTTGTCATTATTCCCTTCAACGCATCCACGGTGGCGACATCCCCTTCAATTAGAATATATTCCTGATCCTCTCCTGCAGATGGAAAATATTCTGGTAACTTTTCCATTGTTTTTATGGCAGGACTATCCTTGGGCATGAACTCCTCCATGCTGAATGTTGTTTTCACATTAACAGCCATGGAAGCCATGAAGAGAGTTATGATGAATATGACTGCTATTATTTTTACAGGATGCTTACATAGCATGTCGGTAATGCCCTTCATTACATTGCCCGCGGACATTCTGCTCTTGCTTGTTGGTGCAGCTATTCTGCTCTTTCTTCTATCAAGAATATACCTTGCAGATGCCCCGAATGTTATTGCAACAATGAATGTGTATGCAATTCCTATGGCGGAGAGGATACCAAAGTTTCTTATGCTGGGTATGCTGGCTGTGAGGAATGAAAGAAATGATGCAGCTGTGGTTATTGTGGCAAGTATCAGGGCAAGGCCAACCTCCTTTATGGCAATGACTATAGCATCTCTAACACTCTTTCCTTTCCTTATTTCATTCAGATAATTGTGGAATATGTGAACGGAATAATCAACGCCAAGTCCCATTATAAGGGGCACAAGAGCAACAGCCAATGTATTGAATTTTATTCCCACTATGGCCATTGTGCCGAAAAGCCATATTATTGCAATGCTCAATCCTGCTATGGAAAGGATAACATAAGATGGCTTTCTGAAGTTTATGAAGAGAATGATTATAATTGCTATGAATATGCTCGGCATTATTATCTTATTTGAGCTGCTGGTAAGCTCATCTATCTGGTATGATACCACGCTGGACCCTGTAACCTCTATATTAAAATCATTTCCGTCATATTTTTTGAGGAATTCCACAACATTTCTGCTTATTTTCTTCCCCTCTGATGCATTTCCGCCATTTATCTGGGCAATCATGAGGGTGGCATTTGCTCTGCCATCTTTATTTGATAGAAACACGAGAGCCGAGGTTCTCATATCCTCCATGAATGGTTGCTTTATAAGAAACTGAGCAGATGAGGAAGCTTCATCAATATCTTTCCATAATCTGTTAACATCATGGAGAGAGAAATCATTTTTATTCTCAAGGAGCATGTTTATCTCGTTCAGGGAGATGTTGAATTTTTCCATGATTCTGTTGAGCATGCTGGAGAGGATATAACTCTGCTCTACCATGCTGAAGAATTTTTCTATGAGAGCTGTATTTATTGAGAATAAAGAAGGAAGCATGAATACCCTGCTTCCAGCCTTTATATCATACAATTTGGCTGGAAGAGATACATTTCCAAAGGATGGAGCTATTCCAAATTTTCCGAGTTCCTTCCTTGGAATGATTATCTTTACTTCATTCTTTCCATGGTCAATGGAGGCTGTGGCGTTTATGTCAAAGGTCATCATCTTGCCATCTTTTCCCATGGAAATATAGCTTTCAATCTGTCTTCCATTGAAAATTGCCACCACATTATTTTTAATCCCTCTTCCTATTTCCCATGACTGTCTTTCCATCCTGGCAGAGATGGAGTAAGTAAGATTTAAGGAGGCAGGATCCACCTTATTTTTAAAGGAAACATACCATTCCACAGAGCCAGCATGACTTTTCTGGAGAGAGGACATATCTCTAACTTTAATTACAAATGTTATGTTCCTGTCATCGCTCTTTATTGAATAAGAATCTATATCAGCAAATCCATAGCTTGAATCCTCTGCATCATCCTGGATGGAAATGCATTTCGTATCTGATAGCAAATCTTCATAGGCATTTTTTATCTCCTCATCGCTGCAATTTTCAATACTCTTCATATATTCCATTCCACACAGCATGGCAACAAATGTTGATATGGAAACAACATCCTTTACTCCATTCAATGTTTTTAGTTCCTTTCCAATTTCATAGATTTTTCTGATAGATTGAGGGGAGGTGACATCCCCATGGAGAACAATCATTATTGGCTCTGTTTTTTCCCCAAAGTACTCATTTATTCTGTTATTAGCTCTAACCATTTCATTATCGGGCATAAAATCTTTTGTGGATGTACCTCCTTTCAAGGAAGGAATGAACATGCCAAATATGAGTGTTATAACAATGATAATGGCCATAACAGTTTTTGGTTTTTTCTCTATAAAATAGGCCATCTTTGAAAGCATAATACGATTATATGCCTACAATATATAAAATTATGTAAAATTATGTATTTCATGATTTACATGAAAAAGCATAAGTATCATGCACATATAAAGAGTTATGAAAGAACTTGAATTATATGGAACAGCAAAGGTAGGAGAGCGTGGACAAATATCACTTCCATCAAATCTGCGTAAGGAATACAACATAAATGCTGGAGATAAACTTCTCATATTTGGAAAAAAGGAATGGAAAAAATGGGGATTTATGGTAATAAAGGCTGACCTTCTTGGAAAACTTCTTGAGAAAATTGAAAGAGAGATAAAAAATCTGATCGAGGAAGCTAATAGTAATGAGAATTCTTAAAGAAAGTAAGGTCTATGTTGCTCCAGTCATCAAAGTCATTCCTTCCATGGCTTCCATCGGAGTAATCCACTATTTCAAAGGCATATCTGTAATTTAGACAGCTTCTATAATTTCTGTAAATCCAATAACCCGGAAGCCATGGAGCATTACAGCTTTCATTATCTATACCCGAAAAGGAATACTCAAACAGTCCAAGAGTATGACCCAGCTCATGCATCAGCAGACTTGCGTATGCAATCTCTCTTGCCTGCCCCACTCGCCATTCATTGATATATCTCCCGCCCACCAGAAATGAATCAAGATTGTCCCAGCCCACAAAGGCGTGGCCGCCGCGGGGCAGCGAACTGAGTATGCCCAGCACCTCATAATGGAAGATGCCGTGCTTTATGCTGTTTATGTTGCCGTCCAAGAAATACTTCCAGTAGATATCTCTCAGGTCGTTGTAGTAAAGCCTAATCTTTGAGGGTATTTCATCGTCAACAAAAATGTGCATGGTGATGTTGTGGGAGGCAAAGGCATTGTAAATTATCTCTATGCTTTCCTTCTTTATGCTGTAACCATGCATGTAATCAACCTCAAAAAATATCTCCTTGGAAAAGGGATGGGAAAGATTTGATGCCATGTAATACTCCTGAAGATTGCTCAGCCCATCGCTGTCATTGTCGCATGAGAAATTATTGTATGAAAGGGGATTGAATCCATATTTATCCTCCCACCAGAAAGGTATGCCATCTCCATCATAATCTCCCATGGAATCGTCTTCTGCTGGATTTGTGTGGTATATATGCATCTCCTCCCAGTATGTTAAGCCATCTCCATCATAATCATTGTATTTCACATCAAACCATATTTCATGCTTCTTCATAACAATATGGCCATAGCCATCACCGTCTCCAAGCATATCATCTCCATACCAGTTTCCTGTGGCGAGGTCATAGTGAATCTCTGCAATCTCACTTCCAACTCTTATCCTTATATCAACAATCTGCTTGGAATCATCAACATTTTGGATTGCCTTCCATTTACAGAAATCATCCTCTCCAAATGCGCTCGTATTCCTTTTTCCGTCAATGCTCACAACAACTCTATTCATTCTCCCATCCATTGATCTAACTCTGCTGAGAATGAATATTACCTTTATATCCACCATCGGATCAAAATCATCCATGGATACTGCATGAAATGAATGATGATTTGCCTTTATTGCTTCATGTTTTACATTTTTATTTTCAGGAGCCTTATAATGAAAGAGGGGTAAAATATAATTCTGCCTTTCTATTTCCCATGGAGTTTTCAGTATAACGCTGCCCTCATTTTTTATTTTTACAGGATGAAAAGCATTCCAGTAATTGTGGCGAGCATCACAGTATGAGAATTTGGCTTCGATATTATACATCTTGCTTTTGAAGTCATTGTATCTGAATACAATTTTCCGTGAATACATCATGGACACTCCAAATCTATTATTGATGATTGACGAGTGCTCCACATAACAGTTATTGCATCTTTCATACTCCATCCCATACCTTGCATCATGTATGGTGGAATTGTAAATCAAGTTTGATTCGCAGCTCAACATGCGAATTGCAAAGCTTACGTAGCCTATGTCACAGTCTTTTATGACATTGTTATTGCTCTGGAGCATGAAGATATCAACCTCATTATTGTTGTTTTTATAAAAACTGCATTTTTCAATGGTGTTTGATGAGGCATTCTGCATGTAAAGTGCAACTCCACATGTTGTTACATGACATGAAAGAATGTGATTATCATCTCCATAACATTCAATCCCTATACCACACTTATACATGGAGCATGATTGAATCATGTTGCCATCATTTATGACAATGCCTGTTCCACACTCCGTTATATTGCATTCTGAGATGATGGCATCCTTTCCAGCCTTTATTCCATATCTTCCACAACTTATGCTGCACCTCTCAACAACAGCATGGCCATCTATACCAACAACTGGATTGAAAGCATCTGATTGAGAAATGGATATATTTCTGAGGATGACATTGCTGGAGCTGATGTGAATCACTGTGCCATTATTATCTCCGTAAATGAATGCATTTCTCCCCTCCAGAATAATGCTCTTATTCACCACAATGGTTTCATGGAATTCTCCTTCAATTACTATTCTGCTTCCCGGCAATGCCGCATCTACCGCCGCCTGGATGCTCTCGCCTTCCCTAACATATATGGTGTCAGAGCTTGATGATGGAATGAAATTTATGAGTAAAAATATGGAGAGGAATAATACCGCAATTTTTTTCATGTAAATGTATTTTGACGCTGGATTTTAATCTTTTCATCAGTGCAGAAACGCTCTCTGGCCCGTGAATACCATTATTATGCCATGTTCATTGGCTGCCTGAACGACTTCATTATCCCTTATGGAACCACCTGGCTGAATTATGGCTCTAACCCCGTGCTCTGCGGCGAGGTCAACAGCATCTCTGAATGGGAAGAATGCGTCTGATGCCATTATTGAGTTCTTTATCCTTTCCTTTCCCTTATTCACGGCTATCCATGTTGCATCAACCCTGGCTGTCTGTCCTCCTCCAATGGCCACAGTCCTCGTTCCCTTCACAAAAACAACGGCATTTGATTTTATGTGCCTCACACTCTTCACTGCAAAAAGCATGGATTTTATGTCCTCTTCTGTAGGCTGTTTTTCTGTGACAACACGCCATGTATGAACATCAAAATCCTTCGCATCCCTCTCCTGCATGAGCAGACCACCTGTAACGCTTCTCACCTCTATTCCATACATCCTTCTCGCCTTCTCCAGCCCATTAACCTGCAGGAGACGGAGATTTTTCTTTTTTGTGAGTATCTGCATTGCCTCCTGGCTGAAGGATGGAGCGATTATCACTTCAAGGAAGATTTTTGATAGCTCCATGGCAAGTTTTTCTGTAATCTCCCTGTTGAAGGCAACAACTCCACCAAATGGGGAATAGATGTCTGTCTCAAATGCATACTTCCATGCCTCCTCTATGCTGCTGTCCTCAGCAATTCCTGACGGGGTGGCATGCTTTATTATGACAGATGCAGGATTCTCAAATTCCTTAACACATTCTATTGCGTGATTCGCATCAAGAATGTTATTGTATGAAAGCTCCTTTCCATGAAGTTTGATGGCTTTGCCTATTCCATATGGCTCGTCGTCAACATAGAATGCAGCCTTCTGATGAGGATTTTCTCCATATCTCAGAGCCTGCTTCTTTCTGTATGGTAACGTGAGATAATCTGGAAACTCGCGCTGCCACGGAAGAACAAGCATCGCATCATAATAGGCTGTCCTCTGTATGGCTTCAATGGCAAGCCTCTTTCTATCCTCCTCTGTAAATCCCTCTCCTTTAAGTTTTGATATAACAAACTCATATTGCTCCGGGCCAGAGACAACCACAACCCTCTTCCAGTTTTTGGCGGCGGCCCTCACCATGGCGGGCCCACCAATATCCATGCCCTCTATGCCAAGGGTATGGGGATAGAAATTGCACACAACCATATCAACTGGCTCTATTCCTCTTGCTTTCACCTCTTCAATATCACTCTCCCTTGCAAGAATCGCAGCATGTATGGATGTGCTCAGTGTTTTTACCCTTCCGCCCATCAGTTCATCAAATCCTGTGTATTTCTCAGATGGCTGGCAGCTTATTCCATGCTCTTCCAGAAATTTTTTTGTTCCACCTGTGGCATATATCTCAACTCCTGCCTCCGCCATGGCTTTTGCAAGAACATCGAGTCCACTCTTATCATAAACACTCACAATGGCTCTTTTCGGAATCATCTATATCCCTATGTAATATGGGCATCTAAAAAAACCTTTTGCATGTCAGGATGGCATTCTCACCATGGATGTAACCACTGGAGGAGGCGTATCAAGGCGTGGTGGCTTCTTTATTTTGTCCACTTCCTTTACTATCACTTCAAGTTCTCCATCAAAGCTTTCCTCAAATTTTTTCCTGAGTTCCTCAAACAGCTTGTCAAGATTGTCTATCTTGTCTCTTAACTCATCATCCACAACAATGAGTATCTCCACCTTCTTTTCGGATGTTTGAATAATCTGAAATTGCTGGATTATGTCCACTCCAAATTTATGCATCACCTTTGCAGGTATGCCCGTTATGGCGGATGGTGGTATTATTCTACCGCTTGGGAGTATTATTGAATCAGCCTTCCTGCCTGCTATTCTTCCTATGAGGGGTGTGTTTATTCCGCAATCGCATTCATCCTCCAAGGGGATAATGAAATCGTTAAGTCCATTGTATCTTATTATGGGTGTTGCCGTTCCGTAAAGCTTTGTTACAACAATATGTCCTGTCTCTCCATAGCTCACAGGCTGAAGTTCATCATCAAGAACCTCCACATGAACCATGTCTGAATGGATATGATAACTTCCCTTTCTGCATTCAAAGGCTATTGGCCCTCCTTCGGTGGAACCATAAACATCATATATTTTTGCATTGAATGCATCCTCAATGTATTTCCTGGTATAGCTGTCGAGTACAGCGCCAGAAGATGCAATCACATCAGGCTCAATATGCTCACCATAACCCTTCTTTTTGAGAACAGCCAGAGCCCTTAATATGCCTGGATATCCGCCAATGAATTTAGGCTTAAATTTATCTATTTTTTCAATCATCTTTTCCGCATCGTCCCCAACATGAAGCAGCTGCATGTTATCAAGATGGAATATTGGGTCAAGGTTAGGGATTGCTGTCCTGTTCAGATATGCCTCCTCTGCACTTCCAGGAGTTAAATCGGCGATTATTGTCATTCTGTCCTTTCTCCAGTTTATGCCATATTCTCTTATCTCCCTCACAAAGCCCATCAATGACCTTACAATGGTGTAAAAATCGGTATAGATGGAGGTTGGCTGGCCTGTGGAACCAGAGGTGCTCACAACATGTGCATTTTTGAAGTTGAAGCCCTCTGGAACAATACCATGAGGGAAATTTTTCCTTATATCCTCCTTTGTTAGGATAGGCAACTTGTGAATTTTATCAAGAGTTATGGAATCAATATCTATGCCCCTATACTTCTCCCTGTACATGGGAACCTTCATGGCATATTTCAGTACTTTCCTGAATGCCTTTTTCCTGTATCTCTCTATGTATTCCCTGCTTTTCCAGACTCTGTTAACATCCGTTAGATAGTATTTCCCGACTCTGGCAAGTGTAATTGGATTAAGGAAAGGATTCATTGAAAGCTGAATGAAATCTAATTTATATTTTTTGTTGTGATGAACGGCATAAATTCTGGCATGATTGGTAAAGTGAATGATTACTAACTGCCATCCTAAGAATAATGCATGACATTAAATTTTCATTCACCATTCATGCTCATTTCTGGTTCAGGAATGCTGTTCACCTATTCATTAACTTTTATTATCCCATTTTCCGTTATTATTCCTGTAACATACTTTGAAGGCGTGATATCAAATGCAGGATTTCTGACCTTCTCCGGCTTATATCTGTATATGGATGTTACCTCCTCCTCGCTCCTCTCCTCTATCTTTATTTTCCCTCCATCCATGATTGCATTATCAAATGTGGATAGAGGAGCAGCAACATAGAAGGGAATATCATTTTCTTTTGCAACAACAGCCTTCTCATATGTACCTATTTTGTTCGCAAAATCATAGTTTGATGCTATTCTGTCAGCCCCAACAATAACCATATCCACCTCATCTCTGTACATGAAGTAACCAGCTGCATTGTCAGCTATCACCGCATGCTCTATTCCCTCATTCTCCAGCTCCCATGCTGTGAGAAGTCCCTGAAGCCTTGGTCTTGTCTCATCCACCCACACAAATATCCCCTTATCCTTCGCCATTCTTATTGGGGAGAGAGCAGTGCCATAATCTATGGTTGCAAGAGCACCAGCATTGCAGTGAGTTAAAATTCTATAACCTCTGCCAATAAGCTTCTTTCCATGCTCTCCTATTCTCCTGCATGCATCAACTATTGAGCCAGCATACTCATCAGCAGCTTTAATGGCATCCTCTCCATGCTCCACAGCATCAAGAATAAAATCCACGGCATGAAACAAATCATGAGCTGTGGGCCTCGTTTTCCTTATAATCTCCGCAGCTTTAATGGCATTATCTGCAATGGCAACGCCATAGGCGGCAGCGCTGCCAATGGCTGGCGCCCCCCTCACCACCATATCCTTTATTGCCATGGCAATGTCCATTTCATCTCTGGCAGTAAATATCTCAAGTCTTTCTGGAAGATATCGCTGGTCTATCATTTTTATAGTATCGCCCTCTCTCCAGAGAGATTTCATTTCTTTTCCATTCACAAGCATCCAAGCACCTCCATTGCCTCCTTTATGCTTCTTCCCACAGCGATGCTACCATGATTTTTAAGATTTATCAGTTTTCTGCTTCCCAGCGTCTTCAGAGCCTGCATGGCAAGCTCTATACTCCCCTCTGGCTTTTCTTCCCCGGTTGTTGCAACACCCTCAAAAATTTTATGAGTGTGAATTATGGCGTTCACATCATCTCTGGAATAGATTAACCAGTGCATGGGCGTTTCCATCGATGGCTCCTTCAAACCAATGACCATGGCTGTGTTAGTTACAGGATTATAATCAACAACCTCCACGAAATCTTCCATGCCAAGCTTGCCAAGATCAGTGTGGGTTGCAGTTATTATCATTCTCTTTCCATATCTCACGCTAATATTTCCATAGGTGTTGGTAACATATTCCTTTTCCCTCAAAATCTTACCTGCTTCCATCATCTCTTTTACCAGAGGATTTCTCACCATCTCCTTTGACAGATAAACAACATCCATATGAGTAAATGGGCAGGAATAAATAAATGTAAAGATGTCTCAAAAAAGTGAAAGACATATAAAGCAAATCATGTTTATTTCGGGATGCCAGAAAATATATTCCTCAATCCGAATGAGCCGAATCCAGCGTTCATGGTATATAGAGAGGAAGCAAGAAAAATAATACTCCGTTCATTAGCAGGAAAAAGTGAATGCTTCTGGATTCTCGGGCCCACCGGCATGGGGAAATCAACATTTCTGCTCTGGCTGAAAGAGTTTGCACCTCTTTACAAGATACAGCCTCTCTATTTCCATGGAGGGGATGATTTTAATTATGAGCAGTTCAAATCCCAGGTGGACAATGCAACTAAAGCATCTTTCTTCTCCCGTATATTCCTGAAAAAGAAATATACGGAAAGACCTGTGATGATTCTGCTGGATGAAATTGAATACATAAAGGACGAGAACATATGGAAGTATCTGATAAATCTGCTTGATGCTGTTGGGTTGCATTTAACGGTTGTGATGGCTTCCATAGATGTGATAGAGGATATCAAAAAATACTTCAAGGGAAGGGAGATAGAGAAGATTTATCTTGAAAAGCCGCCCATAGAAGTGCTCATGGAAATGGTGAGGAAAAGGATAGAGGCAGGCGGAGGAGAGGAGTTTCAGCCATTTGGAAAACAGCTTGTTAGAGATATTATAGAATCGTCATCCACAATAAGAGAGATTCTTGTGAGGCTTCAGGAGGTGGTGAAGTGAAGAAAATCCTGATTGCAGATGATGAGCCCGAAATTGTTGATATTGTGAAGAAAATGCTTGAGGGAAAATATGAGGTATATGGAGCAAGTGATGGAGAGGAGGCAATAAAGGTTGCTAAAGAAATACATCCTGATCTGATTCTTCTTGACATAATGATGCCAAAACTTGATGGGTGGGAAACCCTGAAAAAGCTAAAGGAGGATGAAGAGTTAAAGCATATTCCCGTGTCCATGCTAACAGCCCTTCCATTGACGCCAGAGGATACAAAAGAAAAGCCAATAGATGGGATAGAAAATTACATTGTAAAGCCATTTTCAAAGGAAAAACTGCTCAGAAAAATAGAGGACATATTTGAGAGAGAAGAAGAGGCAAAGAAGGTATATGAAGAGTTAAAGAAAAATCATGGAGAGAGCATAGCGGAGGAATATTTAAAACTATACAGAGCCATAAACAGGCATAGAAGGCTCATAGGAGTGATAATTGATGCAGCAACAGATGAGCTGAATCAATCGGTGAAAAATCTTCTGATAAGTCAGAAGAGAATGATTGATGCAATGAAAAAGAGACTGGATGAGATAAA
>JAGGXW010000046.1 GCA_021162815.1 Thermoplasmata archaeon
TATTCACAAGATACAGGAAAAAATCAATGAGAATGAAACATATAATTGCCATGGCTATCGTTCATAACATAAACACCTACATGGCAATTTCCTTATTCATTCTGATTTATTCGACAAACCCGATTTTAGTTGATGGATGAGATAGTTGAAACAATAGAGAAAGAGTTAGATGAGGGAGAATATATTATTCATTGGGCTAAAGAAATTGGTAATATTGATAAATATAGAGGTAGGTTAATATTAACTAATAAAAGACTGGTATATCAAAAAAATAAGATTACAGGAAATATTCATGAATTTTATCCATTTGAGCAAATATCTGGAGTATCTTTAATTAAAAAAGGAGGAAAAAATGCAGGAATAGCCAAATTAACCCTTGTATTTTTGTCAGGAGATGAAAGAAGTTGGAGTATAATGAAAGGAGAGACATTAAGAACTAGTGAAAATAGAGATATTGAAATGGTAATCAAGTTAAAAGAGGAAATAGAAAAAACAAGTAAAGTGCCTATTTCAATGAAAATTGAGGAAGGATTAACATGGAAATCATGGAGTTTTAGCAAACCAGCAGAATTATCTGTTGTTACTGAAAAGAAAAATACAGATTATAAGGATGATGATATCATTATAAAACTTGAGAAATTGAAAGAATTAAAAGATAAGGGGATATTAACAGAAGAAGAATTCAATAAAAAGAAAGAGGAGTTACTAAAAAGAATATAGGATATTTTGCATTTGTCCCATCTTCCTTATATTACTGCATATTAATGTTAAATTTATTAATCTCTTATCTTTTCACAATTATGAAGACAGCTTTGTATGATTTGCATAAGGAATTGGGAGCAACATTCACAAATTTTATGGGTTATGAGATGCCCGTCAAGTACAGAGGAATACAGGAAGAGCATCTTAACGTGAGGCACAATATCGGAATATTTGATGTGAGCCACATGGGAAATCTTTTTGTGAGAGGAGATGCAGAGAAGATAAGTTATTTTATAACAGGAAATGCAAGTAAAATAAATGAAGGCATGGGAGAATATACCATGCTTCTTGACGAGTATGGGTACATAATTGATGATGAGGTGTATTTCAAAGTGGGTAAAGATGAGTATCTTTTCATTCCCAATTCGGGAATGCATGGAAGCATATACAACTGGATGAGAATAAATGACGGGCTTGAATTGAAGGATATGAGCGATGAATATTCCATACTCGCCATTCAGGGGCCGAAAGTAGATATGGCAGTTATGGAAGTGCTGGAAAAAGATGTTTTACCGGAGAAATTCTTTGAAATAAGGAATATACCGGAAGGGAAATTCAAAATAAAAACGGATATTTCAAAGGCATTTATTTCCAGAAGTGGTTATACTGGGGAAAAGGGATATGAAATGTACATATATCCTGCCGAGGCTGCTGTTGAAATATTCAGAGCATTTCTTGAAAAGGGAGAAAAATATGGAATAATGCCTGTCGGACTTGGGGCGAGAGATAGTTTAAGGCTTGAGAAAGCATTCATGCTTGCTGGAAACGAATTCAGAGGAGGAAGAACCCCGTTTGAGGTAAACCTTGATTTCTTTATAGACTGGGAGCATGATTTCATAGGAAAGGAAGCACTTAAGAAAAAGAAGGATAGTATAGGGGAGAAAATAGCACCTCTTGAGGTTATTGATAGAGGAATACCCCGTCACGGAGATGCTGTTTATAGTGGGGAGGAGAAGATAGGCATTGTCAGCTCCGGAGGATATTCTCCATGTCTGAAGAAGGGTATAGCCCTTGCATTCATTAAAAATGGTTACAGAAAGGAAGGAAATGAGGTAAAAATAGTGGGTCAGCGTGAGATGAAGGCCAAGATAGTTAAATGCCCGTTTGTTAAGAAAGGAGAATGCTAAATAAAAAAATTTATGGTGTGTCAGAGATAACCGGATTCATAAAGGATGCTATTGATAACGCATCTCTCAGAGATATATGGATTGAGGGAGAGATATCAAATTTCAGAAAGGCTGCAGGAAACTATTTCTTCTATCTGAAAGATGAATTTTCCATTCTCAGATGCGTTATGTTTTCCGTGCCAGACATTGAGTTAAAAGATGGCATGAAAGTTCTGACTAAAGGAGAAATAAGGGTTTATGAAAGAAGAGGTTACTATCAGCTGTATGTCAGGGAGATTAAGAGGAGCGGGATAGGTGAACTTTTCCTGAAATACCTTGAGCTGAAAAAGAAACTGGAGAAGGAAGGCTTATTCGATGAATCTCATAAAAAACCCCTTCCATGGCTTCCCAATAAGATAGGCGTTATAACAAGCGTGGATGGAGCTGCAATAAAGGACATTATTAAAGTCATAAGGAAAAGATTCCCCGTGCATATTGTGCTCTATCCTGTCAGGGTTCAGGGAGATGGAGCTGCAGCTGAAATAGCAAATGCAATAGAAAAAATGAATGCCAGGAAGGATATTGATGTGATAATAGTTGGAAGAGGAGGCGGCTCATGGGAGGATCTATGGGCATTCAATGAGGAGATAGTTGCCAGAGCCATATATAACTCAAAAATACCCATCATCTCTGCCGTTGGCCATGAGAGAGACTACACAATAGCGGATTTTGTTGCAGATATGAGGGCCCCGGCGCCTTCAGCGGCAGCGGAGATGGTGGTGCCCGATATGAGGGATGTGGAAGCAAGGCTGTTTTCCATGGTTGCGAGAATGGAGGGTGCTGTGAGGAATAGAGTTGAGATGATGAGGGGCAGGATGGATATGTTTAATGAGGAGAGATTTCTCAGGGGAATGAAGAGAGTCGTTAGCAGAAATGAGGAGAACTTAAATAGATTGAAAGAGATGCTGATTTTTTTGGTTAAAAGGAAAGTGGAGGTTTTGAGAGAGAACATAGAAATGTTAACAAGGGTACTGGATTCCAGCAGTCCTTATAAGGCACTGGAGAGAGGATATGCAATGGTCATGCTTTCCAACAATGAAATATTTAAAAGCGTGGATGATGTTGATGTTGGAGATGTTGTTAGGGTGAGAGTTAAGGATGGGGAAACAAAATGTCAGGTGAAGGAGAAGAAAAAGATATGAAATTTGAAGAGGCAATGGAGAGACTGGAAAGAATCGTGGAGGAAATGGAAGCAGGAGATATGAGTCTTGATGAAATGCTTGCGAAGTTTGAGGAGGGTATGGCTCTCGCAAAATTTTGCAGAAATAAAATAAAAGAGGCTGAAATGAAGATAGAGAATATGCTGGATGAGTTAAAATGAAGCATGCATTGTTCTTCTTTGGAATTCCAACAGCGTCATTTATCCTTGGTCATTTTTTATTTGTTTCAATAAACAATTTCGGAGAGTATAATGTCGTAACCTCTCCCTTTCTTTTTGCTTCTCTTATTCTCCTTGGTGTTGGCTATTATCTGAAGGACGAGAGAAGCCATTTCATATTGTCTTCAGCATGGATGCTATTTGCTTTTTACTGGGCTTTACAGCCCGAGTATCTATACTACAAAGAAGAGGGAGACATTGTGAATGCAGTTTTTGATATAGTTGGTGTGTATTTTCTTGCCTATATTTCATATCATGAATATCTGAGCTACAAGAGAAACGAGGAACTGGGCAGCCTGAGATGGCTTGCTGGCTCATCTTTTTTTGCAGGAATGATTTATTTTATATTCCAGAAGATCTCATTTCTTGGAGGATGGCTCATTCATACCGTAGCGGAGCAGAGCGCATGGCTTCTCTCTCTATTCGGATATGATGTGAGGGCGGGCAACATTATTTATGGAATATATCCTCATGTTCCCGTTTATTTTAACAATCATGAAAGCGTTCAGCTAATTCTTGCCTGTACAGGATTGCAATCAATGGCAGTCTTTATTGGCATCCTCCTTGCTCTTAAAGCTGATAGGAATAAAAAAATCAAAGCATTTCTCATATCTGTTCCAGTTATTTATATTCTGAATCTCATAAGAAATGCAGGAGTTATATACGGAATGGAAGAGATGGGTTTTTCCTTCTACTTCATGCATAATGTGATTGGAAAAATAGGTTCTCTTGTGGCATTGATAGTTATAGCTTACTTCATATTTGATATGCTGCCAGAAATATATGATAATATTATGGAGCTTATATCTTTATACAAAAGAAATGGACCCATAGAGAGAATGTTTATGAGGAGGAGATGATAGCGAAAAAATGTTATACCACGGCATTTGCACCCATGCCATTCATTGTCTTATTTGCATTACTATCCATCTTTTATCATCTGTTTATATTCATATTGATTCTTTTTATTCTAATTCAAATTTTCTTCGTTTATTTCTTCAGAGATATGCCCAGGAAGATAGAAGATGGCATAATCTCACCTGCAGATGGGGTTGTTGTTGAAAAAGATGGCAAGATATCCATATTCATGAGTGTTTTTGATATGCATGTTAATCTTTCCCCATATGATGGAGTGGTAAAGAGCATGAAATACACTAAGGGGCTTCATAAGCCTGCCTATGGGGATGTGAGTAAAAATGAGAGAATGGAAATAGTTATGGAAACAGATATTGGAGAAATTGTAGTGGTGCAGATAGCCGGAATTTTTGCCAGAAGAATAGTTCCATACGTTAATGAAGGTGACAGGGTAAAAAAGGGAGATAAAATAGGGGTAATAAAATTTGGTTCCAGGGTGGAGGTTATACTGCCTGAAAATGCAAAGATTGTTGTTGATAGGGGAAGAAAAATAAAAGCGGGGGAAACAATAGCATTAGTGTAAAGCCCTGTATATGCAGTACGCTAATCCTCCGTAGAATATTAGCCCACCCAGCACTGCCATTAATATTGCTCCTCCTGACATTTTATCCTCCTCAACCATAATGATGCTATTATTGAAAGAAACACCATCATTATACCAAGAAAAATACTCCATGAGGGGTAGTTGTTGTATCCATTTGTTATTACATCCACAATAGATGCGAGCAGTAAAATTCCAAGGACAATGGGTGCAAAATACTTGAGCATAAATGGAAATGCCTTACCGACCTTTATCTCAGATACATTGTTAACATCCTCTCTTATTCTTTCAGCACCATATATGTATCCAAAAACGATGCATTCCATCAATCCTGCTATAACGAGAGCAAAATTTGAAACAGAGTAGTCCATGATTTCTATCCAATACATTCCATTTCCAAAGGTGAGAAATATGCCGGATATGAAACCAACTATGACAACAAGAAGTGTGGCTCTCTCCCTTTTAATTTTAAATTTATCAGATAGGCTCCCTGCAACAGATTCCACCATGGAAAATGCAGAGTCTATTCCAAATGTCAGCAATGCAAGGAAAAATATTACTCCAAAAAATGAGGCAAAGGGTATTTTCGATATTGCCGCAGGATATGTGATGAAAGCAAGTCCCATACCTCCTCTCGCTATCTCTCCCATTGACATCCCGCTTTGATAAGAAAGGTAGCCGAGAATGCTGAAAACAGCAAATCCCGCAAGGAAGGCGGTGCCGCCATCCGCCAGGGCGGTGATGAATGCGTTGTTTGTTATATCCGAGCCTTCCTTCAGATGGCTGGAGTAGAGTATCATTATTCCCTGAGCTAAGGAAAGGGAAAAGAATGTCTGTGCGTATGCTGCAAGCCACACAGATGCATCTGCCAGTTTGCTGAAATCCGGGGCAAGATAAAATTCAAGGCCCATATCTGCTCCTGGAAGGGTTATGCCCCTTATTACAAGTATTATTAACAATATTGTTGGCAGGGGAACGGTTATTGCAACAACCTTTCCTATGGAATTTATTCCTTTATGGAGTATTAGATAGATAGATGCCCATATGAAAAGGAGAGCAAAAAGAATCTGGGCATTCATACCTCCAATTATTCCGGGAGATGGGGAGAGATGGAGAAATTGATTAAAGAAAAAAGATGCAGTATCATTTCCCCACACCAGATTCAATGAATGGAAGAGGTAGCATAAGCACCAGGACATTAAGACAGCATAGTATATGGATATTATAAAGGCGGATATCACACCAAGCCATCCCACCCACTCTGCCTTTTCATCTATCTCCTTTATTGCCATAGGGGCAGATTTTCTGAATACGCTTCCCACATAAAATTCAGCTATAAGGAGTGGTATTCCTATGGTGAATATTGCCACCATGTAGGGTATTAAAAACGCTCCCCCTCCGTTGGCATATGCTGCATAAGGAAATCTCCAGATATTGCCCAGCCCTACAGCAGAGCCTATGGCTGCCATCAAAAATGCAAATCTGGATTTCCAGGTATCCACATTTGTAATCTTTCCTGCATATTTATATTTGCACTTTTATGACATTCTCATTATTGCAATGAATGAGAGAATTACCAGAGCAATAGTGTAGAGGAGCATGTATTTTTTAATTCTCTCATCATCCCATTGAGCCCACTCCCTCATAATATTTCATTTCTCAACCATTTATAAGCATGGGAGGGGTGTAGATGAAAATATAAATTTTTCGGTTGCTCATTCAATCTTTTTCCTTATTGCCATTGCATAACCTGATATGATATTTATCCATCCTCTAAATTTTTTGTCCATGTTTCTGTCACCAGTATCAACATGCAGTGCTTCTATACCCTGCAATTTCAATGGTGTTGCCACAATGATGATATTGTTTTTTCCTACTCTCTTTATAACCTCACTGCTTATCTGCTGATTTCCCCTTCCAAAAATAA
>JAGGXW010000057.1 GCA_021162815.1 Thermoplasmata archaeon
GATGTATGTGATGCAGCAGTAACAGGAATAGTGGCACCAAGTGAGGTTGTGATGCCACCAGATAATGGAAATGAGTATACACTCATACCAATAAATATAACCGTATATAACAACGGAACACTGAAGGAGGATATACCAGTTAAAGCAAAGGCACAGCAGATATTGACAGAAACATACTTCAAGGACGATGTTGAGAGTGGAGACCAGGGTTATAGCCACGATTCATTTGCAGGAGATGATCTCTGGCATATAACAGATTATGATTTCTATACACCATATCATGCATGGGCATTTATGGATGGAACGAATCATTATGGAGCAGGCCTGTTCAACTACTGGATGGCACCACAGGATGATGTTGACTGGGCAGCTGTTGAGCATGATCCAAACTTCGATATACAGTATCACATGAAGTGGAACATTAATGATGCTGACGATATATTCGTATGGGCGTATGTTGGAAATTATGTCATTACATACTCCAGCTCTGGATTCAACTGGACAGGTAAATATCCAAACACCCAGGGATGGACAACTGTCTCAACAAAAGATGTAATGAGCCTGTATCTGGCAGGAGGAATGACTCTTGGAGAGCAAGCACATGATACACTTGACTGGCTTAATGGCCTGATTGGCGGAAGCTTTGTATGGCCAGATGACTTCCATGGATTTGGAATACTTGTGAGAGGAGCAAGAGAAGCTGGACTCGGCAACACAGCTGGTTTGACAACAGGCGCATGGGCTGGTGTACTTATTGATGATGTGAACATATTCACAGAGAAGCCTGGAGCAACAGTATGGGATGAGACAAAGACAATAACACTTGAACCAGGCGCAACAGGACAGGTTAACTTCACCTGGAATGCAACAGAATATGGAAGATACATGATAGGTGGAGAAATAACACTTGCATGTGATATGGATTCAAGCAATAATGAGGAGAACACAATCACCCATATATATGCACATCTCTTCACAGATGTGAACTCAACAGAGTGTGATGACAATACATATGGCTTGGCAGATCACTGGGCAATAGAAACGGCATGTATGGCATGTCCAGATAATCACTTCTGGTGGAACCATGATGATACAACATATGCAGATGAGAGCAATGATATATTGATGATAAATAAGGTATTCAACTTCACAGGTGTGACAGAGGCATATCTCAACTTCACAGACAAGTACTGGATAGAGGACGGATATGATTATGGATATGTTGAAGTGAGTAATGATAGCGGAGACACATGGTTTATACTTGATGAATACACAGGCAACACAAGTGACACATGGGTAGATGAGAGCATACATCTTGTACCAGGAACAACCTTAATGACAAGCCTGTATACACCAATGTCAGACTTTGTAATGCCAACAACATTCTTCACATCAACAATGATGTTCCGCTTCAGATTCTATTCTGATGAAGCAACAAATGAGAAGGGATGGTACATCGATGATGTGAATCTGACAATCAACAATGGAACATGGAATACAATATTCTTTGATGACATGGAGAATGGAGATGCAAACTGGATACACATGGTAATGCCATATGGATGCCACTGGCATGCCGAGACAAGCTTCGGAGCACCAGCATCAACATCAAGCTGGTACTGGAACGGAGAGGCAAGAAACTGGCTCGGAACAGGTGCACTGTATACATTCGGTAATGGTGGAGCAATAAGCTTCTTTGATTGGGACTATACACAGGTCGCAGGTACAAGCGGTAGCTGGAATTACTGGTATGGTGTTGGCGATGAGAGAACATACTGGGCAGAGGGTGCAGTTGGTGATTATCAGGAGGCATGGCTGAACTACACAGTTGATTTCTCATCTGTGCCTGTTGGAAATACAATCACAATGACCTTGGATGCTATAACTCAAGAGGCCGGTACAATATTCTGGCTTACCGCAACAGATGGAACAACAACAATTAACTACCAGATAGTTGGTGCAGGTGGTTCAACAACTTACACATTTGATCTGTCGCCATTTGCAGGTTCATCTGCAGTAACTCTGGCATTCCATGTTAACTTGACAACAGTTACTGGAAATGAAGAGTTCACACTCTGGTATGCAAGCATAACAGGAACAGGACCAGTAATACCTGTGCATCAGTACTATGCAAATGTCGACGAGAAACTGGTATTCCAGTTTGACCTGACACATGCATACCATGCAATACTCACATGGGATCAGAACTACAGCTTTGCAGACGAGAATGACTATGGTATAGTCGAAATATGGACAGGAAGCGAGTGGAAGGCACTGTTCCTCGTCAAGGGTTCATCACCAGCATGGAGCCAGATGTCACTTGACATAAGCGACTATGTTGGTGGAGACGAGCCTACAAAGATAAGATTCCGCTTCGTGAGCAATGACACAGGTGCAGACTACGGCTGGCTCATTGACAATGTGAGCGTCTGGGGATATGTTGATTACGAGAATCCAGCAATAGCAGCAACACTTGATCCTGCAACACCTGATGGATGCAATGACTGGTACAAGAGCCCAGTTACAATAACACTTACAGCAAATGACAATGTGAAGGTTTCAACAATATACTATAGAATAGATGGCGGAGCATGGGTGAAGTACACAGCACCATTCACAATAAATGTGGATGGAAGCCACACAGTTGACTACTATGCAGTGGATGAAGTAGGCAACCCAAGCGCAACAGGAACAGTAAGCTTCAAGATTGACACAACAGCACCAACAGTGAGCATAACATATCCACACGAGGGATACATCTATCTCATGGGCAGGGAACTCTTCAAGAACCCACTGGGAGGAACAATAGTAATCGGTAAGATAACCTTCCAGGCAGATGCAAGCGATGCAATGAGCGGTGTGTACTGGGTCAAGTTCACAGTAAACGACAACACCAACTTTGAGTACTATGACATAAATTCACCATACGAGGCATTCTGGCACAACTTTGACTTCCTGCCACACAAGTACACACTGACAGTAACAGCAGAAGACAACGCCTGCAACGACGCAACAGCTGCAACACTGCAGTTCACACACTGGCTATAAAGCCACACCCCTTTTCCCTTTTTTTATAAATTTTAATTGATTTTTGTGTTAAGAAAGATTTTATATCTCCTTTTCTTATAAAAGCAATGAAGATAGTTCCCGATACATCAGTGCTTGTTGATGGTAGAATAACGGAGTTGATTAGAGAAGGGAAGATAGAAAAGCCGGATATTATCATTTCTCTTGCCAGCATTGCAGAGCTTGAACATCAGGCAAACGCTGGAAAGGAAACGGGCATGAACGGATTGAATGAAATAATAGAGCTTCAGAAGATGAGAAATGCTGGGCTCATAGAGCTTCATTTCCTCGGAAGATATCCGAGCAGCGAGGAAATCCAGAACAATACCATAGATGCCATGATAAGGGAGCTGGCTGAGGAGATAAAGGCAATGCTGATAACATCAGATAGAATACAGGCTCAGGTGGCAAAGGCAAAGGGAATGAAGGTGCAGTATTTGCCACCGTATCATGAAATACCACAGCTTGAAATACTGAATTATTTTGATGATGAAACCATGAGTGTTCATCTCCGCCAAGATTGTACTCCAGTGGCAAAGAAAGGTAAGCCAGATAACATAAAAATTGTTGAGCTGGGAAACAAAAAAATGAATGAGAAGGAACTTGCATATATGACCCATCAAATCATAGAATACGCAAGGAGGGATGCAAACAGTTTCATTGAAATGGAACATAAAGGTGCTACAGTCATCCAGCTTGAGAATATGAGAATAACCATAGCAAGACAGCCATTTTCAGACAAATTTGAAATAACAGCAACCAGGCCCATAGTCAAGTTAAGCATAGATGATTACAATCTGAATGAGGAAATATTGGCAAGATTAACAGACTATAACCGCGGAATTTTAATCTCTGGCCCTCCCGGAAGCGGAAAATCCACATTCGCCCAGGCGGTGGCGGAGCATCTGTACTCAAAGGGAGCGATAGTAAAAACCATGGAACAGCCCCGTGATCTACAGGTGAGAGATGAAATATCACAGTATGCACCTCTTGAAAAGAAAATGGAACTTACTGCTGATATTCTCCTCCTCGTAAGACCTGATTTTGTCATATTTGATGAGGTGAGGAGAAGCAGCGATTTCAAAACATTTGCTGACATGCGCCTTGCTGGCATTGGTTTAATAGGAGTGACTCATGCTAATCGGGCTATAGATGCAATACAGCGTTTAATAGGAAGAGTTGAACTCGGAATGATACCTCAGGTGGTGGATACAGTAATACACATTGAAGGAGGAAAAATAAAGGAAATATTGGAGCTTGAATTCACTGTGAAGATACCATATGGAATGGAGGAGGCTGATCTTGCAAGGCCTGTTATAATTATTAAGGAATTTGAGAGTGGTAAACCACTTTTTGAAATATACAGCTATGGAGAGCAGGTTGTTGTTGTACCGGTAGGCAATGAAAAGAGCTTTGATCCCATAAAAAAACTTGCTGAGGAGAGGTTAAAACAGATAGTAGAAAAATATGTTGATTCTCCTGTTGAAGTGGAGATATCATCCAACCGTGCGGATGTTTATGTGGATGATGAGGCAATACCTCACTTAATAGGAAAGGCTGGTAAAACAATATCAATGGTGGAGAAAGAGGCAGGGATAAAAATAAATGTTAAACCCCTGAAAATAGGAGAAAAAATAATTTATCCAAGCATAATCAAAAGAAAGAATTCCATTGTTCTCAAAGCTGGAAAGAGCTATAGAAACAGGAATGCAGAGGTTTTTGTTGATGGAGAGCTAATTTTAAATGGGCAGCTCTCTTCCCAGGGAGAGATGAAGTTGAAGAGAACAAGCAAAACTGCAAAAAGATTAATGGAGGGGATAGCATCAGGGGCAAGAGTGGAGATGAAGTTGTTGTGAAAGATGTTGTCACATCAATCATAAAAAATGGAGATAGGATACTCATTTTAAAAAGGAGCCAGGCTGTGGGCTCATGCAGGGGTAGATGGGCTGGTGTCTCTGGTTACATTGAAGAATATGATGAGAGTGCTATAGAAAGAGCCATGAAGGAAATAGAGGAGGAAACCGGTCTAACAAAAGATGAAATAAAATTTTTGAAGGAGGCGGAGCCAATTGATGTTGTGGATGGAAACACTGTATGGAGGGTTCATCCATTCCTCTTTGAGACCAATAAGAATAGCATAAAAATTGACTGGGAGCATGTGGAGTACAGATGGATATTGCCAGAAGAAATTAAAAATTATGACACTGTTCCAATGCTGGATAAAGTCATCTTTTCTCTTCTAAACAAAGAGTAAATCAAAAGCGATAATTTTAAAATTATGCCCTATATTATCTTTAATGGGAATAGGAGATATAATAGCAGGATATGACAAAGAAAATTTGAGCATAGCAACTGCCTGCTCCCATTCAAGTTTGCAGATTTTTAATGGAGCCAGAAAGGAAGGGATAAAGAGCATAGGAATAGCGATAAAGGAGGAACCATCCTTTTACAATGCCTTTCCTCTTGCCAGGCCGGATGAATTTTTTGTTGTTTCAAGTTATTCAGATATCAGAAATCATGCATCATATTTTCATAAAAAGAATGCCATTATAATTCCTCATGGCTCGTTTGTTGAGTATCTTGGAGCAAAAAATTTTCTTGAAATGGAAATCCCAACTTTCGGAAACAGAGCTGTTCTGGAGTGGGAATCAGATAGGGAAAAGGAGAGGCAGTGGCTGGAATCAGCTGGCTTGAATATGCCTGAAATAATTGAAGATCCAAAGGATATTAACAGGCCGGTCATAGTGAAATATTACGGTGCAAAAGGTGGCAGGGGTTTTTTCATAGCCAAGGATTATGAAGATTTTAAGAAGAAGATAGACGAAAGCAAGCAGTACATAATACAGGAATTTCTCATAGGAACAAGATATTACATCCATTACTTCTATTCTCCAATATCGAAAGATGGTTATAGAGTCGGAGATGGAAGCCTTCAGCTTTTATCTGTTGATAGAAGAGACGAAACAAACATTGATGAGGCGCATCGCCTTGGTTCCATATCGGAGCTTGAGGCCATGGGAATACAGCCAACTTTCATAGTCACAGGCAACATTCCAATAGTACTTCGCGAATCTTTGCTTCCAAAAGTTTTTGATATGGGAGCGAGAATTGTCAAAAGAGCAAAAGAACTGTTTGGAGGGATAATAGGTCCGTTCTGTCTTGAAACAGTCGTAACAGAGAAACTTCAGTTCCGTGTTTTTGAAGTCTCAGCAAGAATTGTGGCAGGTACAAATATCTTCATCTCAGGTAGTCCATACGCAGATTTAATACAGCCCGGTTTATCCACAGGGCAGAGAATAGCCCAGGAAATAAAGACGGCGGCAGAGCAGGACAGGCTGGAGGAAATAATCACATGATGCATATTGTTCTTGCGGAAAGCGAGATAGAGTTGGTTCCTGATAAAATAAAGAATCATCCGGCCATAAAAAGTGAAAATGAACTTCTCGATGCAACCCTTCATCATTCTGCAATGAAGAATATTGAAGATGCTTACAGAAGAGGCAGGCCAGATATTATCCATTTCTTTCTTAACAATGTGATGGAGAGCGTTTTGAATAAGAAAGGCATGCTCTCCACATACATACACACAAGAAATGATGAACTCATTCACATAAAACCAGAGACAAGAATTATAAAAAACTATAACAGATTTAAAGGCCTATTCTCCAAATTGTTGATGGAGAAGGCTGTTCCTGAAAACACTCCTCTCATGTGGGTTGAAAATAAGAGCATGGAAGAATTTCTTTCGGAAATGCCACATAAAAAAATTTTTTTCAGCAGGAGAGGAAAAAGAATAAGAATTCATGAGCTGGGAGATATTATGAATGAGGATGTTGTTATCGTAATCGGTGGTTTTCCCTATGGTTATTTTTCTGAAAGCTATGTATCAATGGCAGATGAGATTGTAAGCATTGGTGATGAAGCCCTTACAGCATGGATTGTTGCCATGGAGGCAATAGTGGCTTATGAGAATGTCCTCAAATTTTAAATTGCAATATTGTTATAAACTTGTGAAGAAAGTAGCGGAATACTGGAAAAAAGAAGGGGAGAGAGTAAGATGCACGCTATGCCCTCATAACTGTCTCATAGCTGATGGCAGAAGAGGGGTATGCAGGGTTAGAGAGAATGTAAATGGAAAGCTATATACTCTCATATATTCCTCATGCTCATCTGCAGCAGTTGATCCCATTGAGAAAAAACCATTATTCCATTTTTATCCTGGAAGCATGGTTTATTCCATAGCAACTGTTGGATGCAATATGAAATGTTTGCATTGTCAAAACTATTCTATCAGTCAGGTATCGCCGGAGGAAGCATTTCTCATTGAAATCTCTCCTGAAGATGCTGTCAGAGAAGCATTGAAAAGAAGCAGAGGAATAGCCTTCACATACAATGAGCCAACAATATGGTGGGAATATGCATATGATGTTTCCAGACTTGCTAAAAAGAATGGTTTATATACTGTTTTTGTCACAAATGGATACATAAATGAGGAACCATTGAAAGAGATATCAAGGTATCTTGATGCTGCAAATGTTGACATAAAATCCATGGACGATGAGTTTTACAGAAAGATAACGAGGGCAAGGCTGGAGCCCGTTCTCAACGCCGCCAGACTTTATAAGGAAATGGGCGTGCATCTTGAACTAACCTATCTCATAATTCCAACAAAAAATGATGATGAAAAGCAGATACAGAAATTTATTAACTGGGTTCTTGATGAGTTTGGAGAGGAGCAGGTTATTCATTTCACGGCATTTTATCCAACATACAAAATGCTTGATGTACCCCCAACGCCATTAAAGAAGTTGCTGAACGCCTACAATATTGCAAAAGAAAATGAATTAAAATTTGTATATCTGGGAAATGTGCCCCATGGAGAGTATGAGAATACATACTGTCCGAAATGTGGAAATTTACTCATAGAGAGACATGGATTCAGTTCAAAGATTGTTGGAATTGAAAACGGAAAATGTAATAAATGCGGTTACAAGGTGCCAGTAGTCATGGACTGAGATTGTTTTTTAATTTTTCCTTCAACACGCATGCCATGCATATGGGCTGTGAGCTTGGTTCCCCGCATATTCTACATGGCTTTAATTCTGCTGGAGGGAACATATTTTCTATGCACTCCTGTATGCTCCTATAACTTTTCAATATGCTGTGCCTTGTGCCTGGATGATGATACTCCATTTCCATTAGCATTTTTTGATACTCCTTTCTCATGGCTCTCACTGAATAAGGACAGCTTCCTTCCACAATTTTAAATCCCTTTAAATAAGCATATAATGTCGTTTCCTTCTCAGGAACTTCAATCAATGGTAGCAATCGCGGAATCATTCCTTTCTGAATATGCTTATGAGGTGCCATCCTTGCCAGTCTTTTTATATCGTTTCTCATAAAATTCATCAATATTGTTTGAGAGACATCATCAAGATTGTGTCCTAAGGCGAGGGCTTTAATTCCCATCTCTCTTGAAACCTTATTGAGCAAATATCTTCTGAACACTCCGCAATATGTGCAATCCGCTATTTCTCCTCTTATTCTACTTATTTCATCCATTGTATAGCCTATATATTCAGAAAAGGAGAAGATGTGATGCTCTATATCATGTTCATTACAAAATTTCTCGGCAGCCTTTATTGTTTTATCTCTATAACCCTTTATTCCCTCATCGATGGTTATTGCAATAAGCTCTCTATCTCTATGCTCTTTCAGTATGCTATTCAGCATGTATGCTGCAAGTGTGCTATCCTTTCCTCCTGATAGGGCAACACCTATCTTCCCTTTCGGCAATCCCTGTTTTCTTATCTCTTTTTTTATTCTTCTTTCCACAAATTCCATGAAATGCTCTCTGCATAGGTACTGTCCGTTGTATCTGATGTATATGACTGCCTCTCTGCCACACTTGCTGCATTTCATTGTCAATATAGCGGGAGTATAACAAATAATTTTTTATGCCATAACAATACAATATGTGAAGTATGTAATCATTTCAATAGCCGCATTTTTACTCAGTTTCATATTTTCCCTTGCTGGAATTGGTTCATCAACAGCCATGGTGGCAATCCTTGCAATAGAAGGATACTCTTTCAATGTTGCCAGAACCACAGCATTGTTCATAAACATATTTGCCATGCTATCCGCAAATTTAAAAAATGCGAGGGAAAAGAAACTTGATGTGAAACATGCAGCTCCTCTGGCAATATCATCTCTCATATTCTCCCCCATTGGAGCTTACTCCACTTTATTCATTCCTGAATCATATGTTAAGATTATTTTTGTACTCTTCCTCATATACTCAGCCACTTCCATTATCATCATGAAAGCTGGAAATGAGGGAAGAAAAGCAAGAATCAATGCCATGCTTGCCATAGGCTCAGCTTCTGGTTTCATCGGAGGAATGCTGGGTATTGGAGGCGGTGTGATAGCAATATCCATTTTTATTCTTCTCGGTTACAGTGTAAGAGATGTTATCGCATCAACCCCTCTTATGGTTCTTGCCTCTTCCATATCTGGCTTCATTGCGTATTATTTCATTACTTCCATTAATCCTATCCTTCTCCTGTATCTTGTTCCTCTGTCCATAGCAGGTGGATGGCTCGGAACTCATATGTGCTTTAAAATTAATGAAAGGATTTTAAGGGGCATAGTGAGCATCATTCTTTACTTCCTTGCTTTCCGAATCCTTCTCCAGTTCATTTAATCATGGGCATCCTTATTCCAAATCTCTTCGCATTTTTGATAGCATCCTCATAACCAGCGTCAGCATGCCTCACAACTCCCATGCCCGGGTCGGTTCTGAAAACTCTTCTTATTCTCTCATCAGTTTCCTTGCTTCCATCCAGCACTACAGTCATTCCTGCATGAGTGGCAAGTCCTATTCCAACTCCTCCTCCATTGTGTATGGAAACATTATCCGCTCCAGCAGCAACATTCAGCATTGCATTTAACAGAGGCCAGTCTGCAATTGCATCGCTTCCATCCTTCATTCCCTCTGTCTCTCTGTATGGAGAGGCAACACTTCCCGCATCAAGATGGTCTCTTGTTATGGCAATGGGTCCTATAACCCCCTCTCTAACAAGTTTATTCATTTCCAGAGCGAATTTATCTCTCTCTCCATATCCAAGCCAGCATACCCTTGCAGGCAGTCCTTCCCAGGGAAGATGCTCTTCAGCCTTCTCAATCCAGTTTTTAAGTGTCTCATTTTCAGGAAACATTTTCAGAACGAGTTCATCTGTGGTGAGTATGTCATTGGCATCTCCCGTGAGGGCTATCCATCTGAATGGTCCCCTCCCCTCAAAAAACATTGGTCTTATGTATGCAACAACAAAGCCGGGATAGTCAAACGCATTTTTAACTCCTGCTTCATAAGCCTGTCCCCTCAAATTATTTCCATAATCAAACACTATCGCCCCCCTCTTCTTGAATTCAAGCATTGCCCTGCAGTGCTCCGCCATTGATTTCTTTGATAGCTCCACATACTTCTCGGGCTCCTTTTCCCTCATTTCAATTGCATCCTTCAAATTATCTCCATAATAGCCAGCAGGAACATACCCGTTCAAAGCGTCGTGAGCAGAAGTCTGATCAGTTACAACATCTGGTGTTATGCCTCTCCTCACAAGCTCCGGATGAACATCAGCACAGTTGCCGAGCAGAGCAACTGATTTAGCCTCCCCCTCCTCAACAGCATTCTTCACAATCTCAAGAGCCTCATCCAGCTCGCTTGTCTTTTCATCGCAGTATCCAGCCTTTATCCTCCTATCTATCCTTGCCTCATCGCATTCCACAATGAGCGCCACGCCTCCATTCATCTTTATCGCCAGAGGCTGCGCCCCGCCCATGCCGCCCAGCCCGCCGCTGAGCACGAATTTGCCTTTTAGACTACCATCGAAGTGTTTTCTTGCAAGAGCAGCAAAGGTTTCATAGGTGCCTTGTATTATTCCCTGCGTTCCTATGTATGCCCATGAACCTGCTGTCATCTGTCCGTACATTATTAATCCCAGATCTTCCAGCTCATAGAATTTCTCCCAGGTACTCCATTTTGGAACAAGATTTGAATTTGCTATCAGCACTATGGGACTTTCCTTTCTTGTTTTGAACACTCCCACAGGCTTTCCTGATTGAACCAGCATTGTTTCATCCTCTTCCAGCTCCTTGAGAGTTTCTACTATTGCATTGTAACTCTCCCAGTTTCTTGCGGCCTTTCCAGAGCCACCATAAACAATCAGTTTATCAGGCAACTCAGCATTCTCAAGATTGTTTTCAAGCATTCTCAATATTCCTTCCTGCCTCCATCCCTTGCAGCGCAGACTTTTACCTCTTGCAGCCTTTATTTGCATGAAAATTAAATGAAAATAGATATAAAATTTTATGGCTTTCATGGGAAAATGCTTTTTTTGCTGAGCATGCAAATGTTAAAATATTGATATTTGCTAAATCTCATCATGGAGGAGCTGCTTGATATTTACAGCAAAATAAAACATGATATTGAAAGAAGGTTGAGAGAATTTGAGACTAATGGAAAGGATGAAGAAGAAATTATGAAGGAGTTTGTGTTCTGCCTTCTCACACCCCAATCAAAAGCAAGAGTTTGCTGGAATGCTGTTGAAAGAATTTTTGAGGAAAGAAAATGGGAGGAGAATCATATTGTTTCCATGCTGAAAGGTGTGAGATTCAGGCATAAAAAAGCTGCCTATGTTGTTGAGGCAGTTAAAAAATTTGATGAGGTGCTTGAAGCCATAAAAATGAATGAGCATGCATCCAGAGAATGGCTTGTTAAAAATATTAAGGGTATGGGGTACAAGGAGGCAAGCCATTTCCTCCGCAATATTGGAAGGGCGAAAAATCTTGCCATTCTGGACAGACATATTCTCAAAAATATGAGATTGTATGGAATAATAGATGAAGTGCCTTCTTCAATGAGTGAGAAAAAATACAAGGAGATTGAGAAAAAATTTATTGAATTTGCTCACATGCTTGGCATATCTCCTCTTCATCTCGATTTCATTCTCTGGTATAAGGAAGCGGGGGAGGTGTTTAAATGATTGAATATGAGCCCATAGGAATCATTCACAGTCCCTTTAAATCTGTAAATGGCACGCCAATACAGCCAAAAGGCGCTATGGGGATAAAAGGAAGTGTGGAGGTGTATGAGGAATATGTGGAGGGCTTGGAAGGTATTGAGGATTTTTCCCACATAATTCTGATATATCACTTTCATCTTTCAAAAAAACATGATTTAAAGGTGGTGCCATATATGAATGATAAGCCCATAGGAGTTTTTGCTACTCGTGCCCCCTCACATCCCAATCCCATAGGCATATCCACTGTAAAACTTGTTGAAAGGGACAGGAACATTCTCTATGTTGAAAATGTTGATATTATAGATGGAACTCCACTGCTTGATATCAAGCCATATGTTCCTGCCTTCGATGCCTATATGGAAAAAACAAGGATAGGATGGCTTGAAAATAACATACATAAACTTAAGAAAGCAAGAGATGATGGAAGATTTTTGGAAAATAAATAAGATTTATGGGATAATGGGATTAATAAAGAGATTAATTGCGCAATTATATAAACTCATAAGTTGATAGAAATCTATTTGAGTATTTAGTTAATTAATTTTAAAAGTAAGAGGGAAAGCATGAAAAAAACTATAATAATCGTTGTAATGTTTAGTATTTTTATTGGAGGAATTTTTCTTATTTCTAAAGCATCTGCCATAGTGCAGAACGAGATTTATGGACTTGCCGTTGACAGCCACGGAAATGTTGTTGTTGTAGGCCAGTATGACACGGGAAGCAAATTCATAATGAGGACGCAGAAGTATGATGGAGCCACAGGTAAATTAATATGGCAGAGGGATTATGATGAAAGTTCAACAAACATTGGCAAGGCTGTCGCCATTGACAGCAACGACAACATATATGTTGGAGGCATAGTTGGAAAGACAATAGCAAATGTTGAACTTCCTTCCACAGACTACATCCTCATAAAATATGATAAGAATGGCAACGAGATGTGGAGCAAGACATACAACAAGCATTTTGCGGATTTCCTGATGGATGCAGGTGTTGATGAAGATGAAAATATCCTGC
>JAGGXW010000066.1 GCA_021162815.1 Thermoplasmata archaeon
GGATATCTATTCCTATTGAAAAGGAAAATTAGCAAGGAAAGTATATCATTATTCTTGTATATAGAATTGTGTTTTTCATGGAAATCGATTTTGCCCTCGATAAACCTAAATGAAAATCTATTTATTTCCCTGAAAAATTTATTATTGGCCCTTGGTTGTTTATCCCCTCCCATAAAATCGGGATAAACCCAAGGGCTTAATTCTTTCTATTTTACTTGCGGAGATACTGAAGATTAATCGCATCACTCATTCCATTTCTCCTTCTATTTTCCTTCAGCCTGCAATCCGACACCCGAAAACTGAATGGAGATGAATGGAATGTAACTTTTAAGTTACCACAGGGAATAATGGATGCAGTAAAGACGGATGACGGATATGTTATGGTAAGCGGATGGCCGGACATATGGCTCACAAAAATAGATGGGCATGGAAACATAATATGGCAAAAACGCATCTCTTCGGGACACTGGGAAGTCCCGAAAAGCATTGTCAGGGCAGATGACGGATATGCCATCGTGGGAGATATAGGACTGGATAAGACAGATGTGTTTCTCATCAAAACAGATGAAAACGGAAACATACTATGGAAAAAAACCTATGGGGATAAAAATAGAAATGAATTTGGGAGAGAAGTTATAAAGGCAACCAAAGGATTCCTGCTGGTTGGAACAAAGATGAAAGGTCCTGGAGATGGTATTCCCTGGGTTATAAAAACTGACGAGAATGGAACTGAGATATGGAATAAAACATATATCGGGGAAGGATGGGGAGATGATGCGGTAAAAATAGAGAAAGGATATTTTATAACAGCATATGAAGGATGGAATGTAATCCTAATCAAAATAGATGAGAATGGAACTGAGATATGGAATAAAACATATTCGAGAGGAGCATTTGAAGGCTCTGCAAGGATAATCAAGATTGAAGATGGATATTTGATAGGTGGATGGGGAGACCCTGGCTCCTATTTTCTCAAAGTGGATAACGAAGGCAACAAAATATGGTACTGCAATTATCTTGGCAGAGACCCTACTTTTTTAGATATTGCAGAGGCAGATGATGGATATATAGGGGCAGGATATACATACACAAAGACTGTTGGTAGCTCAGACATATGGCTGTTGAAGGTGAATAAGAGCAGGGGAGATAAGGTAATATGGATGAAAAATTTTGGCGGGAGAGGAGGAGATGGTGCAGGAAAAATATTTGTGGAAAATAACAGCTACATTTTATTGGGAGTAGAGGAAACCGAAAAGGATGTTTTCAAAGGAGTTATAATCAAATGCGGTGATTATAAGCCACCTGAAATAAATATAACGAGACCCAGACCAAATTATCTTTATGTTTTTGACAGGGAAATAATGCCATATGGTTACACCATGGCAATAGGAAAGATAACGGTGGTTGTAAATGTTACCAATCCCTCTGGTGCTGAGATAAACAGGGTGGAGTTTTACATTCAGAAAAATAAATATCCATATGAGCCTTCGAAGGTTGTTTACTCTCCTCCCTACGAATGGACTGTGGACATTCCAGTTGTTGGATGGATAGAGTTAACGGCCGGCCTGTATTATGGGGGATGTGATGGGGTGGTGGCTGCCAGCATGGAAATGAGAATCTTAAAGTTGATGTAAAATGCTGCATAAATGTGTTTGGAAGGCAGTGGTTGAATAATCTGTGCATCATCGATTCTGTGAGGTTGAGAAAAAGACCATTATATTTATATGTGAGATGCTATTTTCTAACAGCATGTATTATATGGTTAAGATGAAGAACACCATCAGAATCCCTCCTGCAGAGATTACAGAGGATTTGGATGTGGTGAGTGAGAAGATAGTTCAGCAGACATTTGAGGGGACAATGGACAAGGAATATGGACTCATTGTCATGGCAAAGAATGTGAAGAGGATAGGTGAGGGAAGAATACTCCATGGAGATGGAGCCATATATCAGCAGGTGGAATTCGAGGCTTTAACATTTAAGCCGGAAGTACATGAAGTTGTTGATGGCATAGTATGTGATATTGTTGAATTTGGAGCCTTCTGTCATATCGGCCCTCTCGATGCACTGGTTCATAAAAGCCAGATTATGGATGACCACATTGTTGTGGATGTGGAGAATAAAAGGATGGAGGGTAAGGAAACAAAGAAAAGTTTGAAGGTTGGAGATAAGGTGAGGGCAAGAATTGTTACTGTATCATTGAATGAAATGAATCCCAGGGAGAGTAAAATAGGCCTTACAGTGAGGCAGCCAGGACTTGGCAAGAGGGACTGGAAGGAAAAGAAAAAGGAGGAAGGTAAATGAGAGCGTGCAGAAGATGCCATATTCTTACAGATAAAACCACCTGCCCGTACTGTGGTGAGCCGACAAGCGAGCACTGGCAGGGTTATCTTGTTGTTGTAAAACCCGAGGAGTCAATAATTGCGGAGAAGATGAAGATAAAAATGCCGGGCAAGTATGCTCTTAAGGTAAGATGATGTATGTTCTGGATGAGAAATACAGAGATGAATTGAGAAAGCCCATTGGAAGGGTTGTTAAGCATGTTGATGAAGGAGATATAACTCACCCTCTCGTCACCATTGGAGATGCTGTCTCATCCTGGATGCTTGAGCATGGCATTAAGCCCGATATATACATAGTTGATTACATGGTGGAGAGAAAGAAGGCAGAAAAAAAATTTGATGATGATGCAAAAGTATTAAAAGTAAAAAACCCTGCAGGTTTGATAACACCCTCCCTCTGGAATGCCATGAAGAGTGCATATGAAAGCAGGGAAAGAATAAGAATAGAGGTGGACGGAGAGGAGGACCTGGCAGCGTTGCCCGCCATACTCATGGCGCCGCCAAACGCAACAATAATATATGGGTTGCCATCTCACGGTATGGTAGTGGTGAAGGTGAGGGAGAAAGAAAGAAAAATAGTTGAAGAGTTCCTGAAAAAAATAAAGAGGGATGAAAATGGAAATTGAAGTGATTCAGAGAAAAGAAAACAAGCTGTTTGAAAGAGAAGAGCTGCATTTAATAGTAAAATACGATGGAGCAACACCGGCAAGGAATAAAGTTAAGGAGGCAATAAAAAACAACCTGGGATTGAGCGGTTTCATAGTCATAGAGTACATAAAACCATCCTTTGGTGCCATGGAGGCAAAGGTTTATGCAAAGGTGTATCCATCTGAAAAGAAGGCAAGGGAATATGAGGCAGATTACATCATCGCAAGAAATGTGAAGAGAGCAGAGAAGAAAGAGGAAGCCAAAGAGGAGGCAAAAGAAGAAGCAAAGGAGGGAGGAAATGAATAAGAGAGAGTTATATGAAATACAGGATGGAAAGTTAATCAGAAAAAGAAAGGAATGCCCGAAGTGTGGACCTGGTGTTTTCCTCGCAGAACATGCAGATAGAAGAAGCTGCGGAAGATGCGGCTATACGGAATTCAAGAAGTAATACACTGAGCTTTATTTATTAAATTTCTCCCCAAAAGATTTAATTCATCTTTTTTATTTTAGCTGCATGCAGGATATGCTTGACTTCATAGGCATAAGTTCCATTGAAGAACTTTTTGATGAGCTGCCAGACGAGATAAAAATAAGCTCTCTTGATTTGCCCTCCGGTAAGGATGAAAGAGAGGTGGAAAGGGAGATAAGGAGAATCATAAGCAAGAACAAAAGTTTTTATGATATGCCTTCCTTTCTTCCCGGGCTGAAGCCACATTACATTCCAGAGATAGTGAATGAAATAGTCAAAAGAAATGAATTTTATACTTCATACACACCATATCAGCCTGAAGCCAGCCAGGGCATGCTGCAGGCCATGTTTGAATACCAGTCCATCATTGCAGAACTCACAGGCATGGAAGTGGCAAATGCATCCATGTATGACTCCGCCACCGCTCTGGGAGAAGCCGCTCTCATGGCGGAAAGAATAAAGAAAAAGGGAGTCATTGCTGTGCCGGCGGTGATGGAGGCGGGCAAAAGAAAGGTTCTTGAGAATTATGTGAAGGGAGCAGGAATAAGGATTGTGGAAATGAACATGGAAGATGGTCTCCCAGTGCTTGAGAAAATTGAGGCATCTGCCATTTATATTGAGAGCCCAAACTTTTATGGTATAATTGACGGCAGGAATGATGAAATTGTGGAGATGAAAGAGAAATCAGATGCTCTTCTCATAGTTGGTACCGATCCATTATTTCTTTCAATATATAACCCTCCTGATTATGCAGATATTGTTATAGGCGAAGGTTACCTCGGAAATGCAATGAATTTTGGTGGCCCCATGCTGGGCATATTTGCTTCCAAGAAGAAATACATAAGACAGATGCCCGGTAAGATAGTTGGTCTCACCACAGATTCCAATGGCAATCGTGCTTTTACCATGATACTTCAGACAAGAGAGCAGCATATAAGGAGGGGCAAGGCAACAAGCAACATATGTTCAAACGAAGCATTATGTGCAGTAGCCTTTCTGGCTTATGTTGCTGCAATGGGAAGAAATGGATTGAGGAAAATTGCAATTGCAAATAGGGATAATGCCCATTACATGGCTTCCATGCTTGAGAAAATAGGATTTGACATGCCTTTCAAACATGAATTTTTCAATGAATTTGTTGCTATCTCCCCTGTAAATGCTTCATTACTCAATGAAAAGTTGCTTGAAAAGGGCATACACAACGGTATGTTGCTTGATGAGATGAAAAATGCCATCCTTTACGGGGTTACTGAAATGCATGATAGAGAAATTATAGATAATGCCGTAGAGAAGATAAAGGAGATAATGGAGGCGATTTCATGAAGGAATTGCTGCTGAATGAAATTGAGGAAATTGAGGAAGAATTTCTTCCAGATGATATAGAGAGGAAGGAACTGGATATTCCGAACATAAGCAGAAGAGATGTTATGAAACATTTTGTGAGACTGAGCCAGAGAAATTATGGCGTGGATACAGGATTTTATCCTCTTGGCTCATGCACAATGAAATACAATCCAAAATTGCTGGAAAGGGTTGCTTCCATGGAAAAAATAAATTACACCTCTCCTCTCCAGCATCCTTCAACAGTTCAGGGAAATCTTGAGATAATGTACAGGCTGGAGAAAGCTCTATGTGCCATAACAGGTATGGATGCTTTTACCCTCCAGCCCGCTGCAGGAGCGCACGGAGAATTTACAGGCATGCTCATAGCTAAAGCATATTTTGAATGGAAGAAAGAGAAAAGGGAGAATGTGATAGTTCCAGACTCTGCCCATGGAACAAATCCCGCATCAGCCAGAATGGCAGGCTTTAATGTCATAGAGATTCCTTCCAAGGATGGCAGGGTGGATATGGATGCTTTGAGAAGCGCTGTTGATGAAAAAACGGCAGCCTTCATGCTCACAAATCCCAATACTCTGGGAATATTTGAAAAGGATATTCTTCAGATATCAAAAATCATAAAGGATGCTGGAGCACTGCTTTACTATGATGGGGCAAATCTGAATGCCATAATGGGAAAAGCGCGCCCCGGAGACATGGGATTTGACATAGTTCATCTCAATCTTCACAAAACATTCGCCACCCCTCATGGCGGAGGCGGCCCTGGTGCAGGTCCGGTGGGTGTGAAGGAATTCCTTATTCCTTTTCTTCCCGTTCCAAGAGTTATGAAGAACGGAGATGAATATGAGCTGGATTATGGAAGCAAGCTGTCAATTGGCAGGGTATCGAGATTTTTTGGAAATTTTGGTGTGCTTGTCAAGGCCTATGCCTACATACTCATGAAGGGCGGCAACGGGCTTTCGGAGGCAAGCAGCAGGGCAGTGCTAAATTCAAACTATCTTATGGAGAAATTGCGCCACATTGGATACGAAGTGCCATATTACGGAAGGAGAATGCATGAGTTTGTTCTCTCTCTGAAAAACTTTAAGGAGAGAGGAGTAAGGGCAATAGATGTTGCAAAGAGATTGCTTGATTATGGTTTTCATCCTCCAACAGTTTATTTTCCACTGATTGTGGATGAAGCCTTCATGATTGAGCCAACGGAGGATGAGAGTAAGCAGACACTGGATGCATTTGCAGAGGCAATGGAAAAGATATTTCATGAGGATGCGGAATTGCTTAAGAGTGCTCCTCATGGAGAGATGGGAAGAGTGGATGAGGTAAAGGCAGCGAGGGAATTGAAGGTTACATGGAAGGATTTGAGGTAATATTGAAATAATTATTTCTATTTATCATTATGAAAAAACTTGCGGTTGTGTTTGCTTTATTGTTATTTTTCCCGGCCATATCAGCCATGCCGATGTACGATAAACCCAGTACATACTCACAGCTTCTTTCCTGGTATGAGGAGATGGAGAAAAAATATCCTCAGTATATTGAAATTTTTAAGGCAAATGAGATGTATGGAACAGGCAGGATAGATGGAGGATATGATGATTATTATGTGAGGATAACAAATGAGAGCAATGGATTTTTGAAGCCGGAGGTGCTATTCCTTGGTTCACCTCATGGGGATGAGACAGCTGGAACAATTGGCATGTATTACTTTGTTAAATGGATGATAGAGAATAGAAATAACAGGCAGATTGATTATCTCCTCAATCACAGAGAAATATATCTGGAAATAAGTCATAATCCCTATGGCTTTGATCACAGGCAGAGATATGATGCCAATGGCTGGGATTTGAACAGAGAGGCGGATTATGACTGGAGGGGATACAACTCAGAGCTGTGGGGAAGTGTCAATGGAAAAACGCTTGTAGAGTTCATAAACCATCATGCCATAAGGGTGGGGGCTGACTTTCATGGAGGAGCAAGAATGATTCTGTATCCATGGTCGTCCACACATAAAAATGTTGTTGCCACCAGTCCATCTGGAAAGGAGTATGCATATGCCCCTCCCGACTTTAATTTTTTCCACATTGCATCTCTCCGCCTTGGTGAATACATGGGCAGCTATGGAGGAAAGCTGGATGAAAGTAACATTGGAACAATTCCTGAAACAGTGGGTTATGAAGCTCCAGGCTGCATGGCTGCCTGGGCTTACGGGAGCAATCTTATGATGAGCCCGATGGAAAGTAAATTTGTTAAAGAAGTTATGGGGCATTATAA
This sequence comes from Thermoplasmata archaeon, assembly GCA_021162815.1. Classification (GTDB taxonomy): domain Archaea; phylum Thermoplasmatota; class E2; order UBA202; family JdFR-43; genus JAGGXW01. The sequence goes on from JAGGXW010000066.1 coordinate 7,072, forward strand.
CACAGGAATATTCTGGGTCTCGCCTGAGATTTCATTAAGGAAGAATCCCCCAGCCTGGGAGATAGGAGATGAGAGCAGAGGATATGCGGCTGAGATTGTTAGATTTATTCTTCATCAGACGGATATTGCCCAGCCATATGTACTGTGGAGCATCGAAAACAATTCCTTTATGCCCTATCCCGTAACGCTGAAATGGCAGGTTTATGGCGCTATGGTTGTGGACGAAACCTATGTGAAATATGGCTATTCAATGGACATGAGCAAGTGGAAAGAGGGTATGATACACAAAGATTTTGAAGGAAAGTACAGGGGTGGAACATACTGGGATAACTGGGTGTGGGAGGAGAAGATAGATGTGCCGGAAAATGCAACTGATATCTATGCCATTGCATATGCAAAAGTTGATTCCATATATGCAAAGGTAATAGTTCCATCCGAGTATGGCAGCAGTTCTTATCTCAGATTGATAAGGGAGAGGACAGATGAGAGCTATCATGAAGTTATAAACACCAGCGATGGAGTGGAGAGAATAGATGGAAGAATATGGTGGCAATCTCCATTGATTCATATTCATGTTGGAGGAATAGAATCTCCTCAGGATGGATGGCTATATGTTATGGGGCATAGAATAATGTATGCAGGAAAAACAATAATAATAGGGAGAATGAATGCAGAGGTTAGCGGAAATTTTGAAAGAGTTGAATTCTTCATTGATGATGATATGCGCTATAATGACAGTTCCCCACCCTTTGGGTGGACCATCCAGAATGTCTTTGGCAGGCATGATTTGATGGCAAAGATGTATTACAGTGGAAAGGAATATTCGAGCAAGATAAACGCCATATTCATGGTTCCCTGAATGTGATTTTAGCCTTCAATTTCTTGATGAATGATGGAATTCCTTCCACATCCTTTACCATTGAGTACTCTGCAAATATCTTGTGAAACTCTGTGTTACATTTTGTTCTTCCCTTCAAATTTTTAACAATTTTTTTGCAAAGCTGCCATCCTCTTCTGTCCCAGTCTGTGAGAATTATTATTTCATCAAATTTCATTGCAATGTCATCACATAAATTTGCGATTTCCATGCCATGATATATGGTTATTATCTCACCATTTATGCCCAGGTTATGGAGGGCTTCCACATCTTTGTTGCCTTCAACAAGAATCGGGATATCTTTATTTAACTCTCTGAGCTTTTCTATGGCATCCTCCATCTGTCTGAGAGATTCTCTATAGTCCATTTTCCAGTCTCTTCAATATGTAATTTTTATCGGCATTGATATATATACCCTTTTCCCTGCTCTTTTCTCCATAAATTATTTTCAAATCTTTAATTCCAACACCAAAAAATTCTGAAAGGAAGGAGATAAGCTCTCTGTTTGCCCTTCCATTCACGGGCTTCTCCTTCAACTCTATCTCTATTCTCTTTCTCCATGAATCATAGCCTGATATGAAATTTTTCTTTCCTATCTTTATTTTCACGTGAATTATGGTCCCTTGCCCCTTATCTTCTATGGCTTCAATCATGGCATTTTTATGTAACCATATTTCATCATTGCCTGTGTTGTTTCTCTTGCATGTTTTATTATTGCTTCAGCATGTTCATATATCTCCTGTCTGCTTGGCTTGATTCTTGCCACTCCCTGCTCTATGGCTTTCATTGCTACAGCAGTTGCTTCATGAGGAAATACCTCCCAGTCATCCATGGTTGGTACTATGTAGTCCTCTCTCAATCCCTTCATCTCGGCCACCTCAGCTATGGCATATGCTGCCGCTATGTGCATTTCATCCGTTATTGTTTTTGCCCTCACATCTAAAGTGCCCCTAAATATACCAGGAAAGCCCAGGCTGTTATTTACCTGATTTGGAAAATCGCTCCTTCCCGTTCCAAAAATTCTCACTCCTGCCTCCTTTGCCTCCCAGGGCCATATCTCAGGTATTGGATTTGCTTCCGCAAACATTATTGCATCATCATTCATCTCCGCCACCCACTCCTTCTTTATTGTTCCTGGACCTGGTTTAGAGGCTGCTATTGCAACATCCACTCCTTTCAGAGCCTCTGCTATTCCTCCCTCTCTTCCCTCGCCATTTGTTTTCATTGCGATCTCATATTTGTATGGATTTATTTCCTTGAGATGCTCAATATCCTCTCTATTCGGATGCAGTATTCCCTTTGAATCCACTGCTATTATATTCTTTTCAGGAACTCCAGCCTTTATGAGCGTTCTTATCAAGCACACATTGGCGGCTCCTGTTCCAATTATGGTGAATGTTGCTTCATTGAGCTTTTTACCCACTACCTTCAACCCATTTATCACTCCAGCTAAAGTTATGGCAGCTGTCCCCTGCTGGTCATCATGCCACACAGGTATGTCAAGCTCCTCTCTGAGCCTATCAAGTATATAGAAGCATTTGGGTGAGGATATATCCTCCAGATTAATTCCTCCAAAGGTTGGGGCAATCATCTTTACAGTTTCAATGAATTTATCAGCATCTTTGGTATCTACCATAACAGGAAATGCATCAACACCTCCAAGATACTTGAAAAGCAGTGCCTTTCCTTCCATCACAGGCAGGCCTGCAAGTGGGCCTATATCTCCAAGGCCAAGAACTCTTGTTCCATCACTTATCACAGCAACAAAATTGCCTTTATTCGTATGTTCAAAAACTTTTTCTGGATCATTTGCTATTTCCTTGCAGGGTTCTGCTACTCCAGGAGTATACCATATGGCAAAATCATCCATATTTCTTATCGCACATTTTGGAAGCACCTGTATTTTTCCTTTGTAAAAGGGATGAAGTCTCAGTGCCTCTTCAGCAGGCTTTCTTGCCTTTGCAAGTAATTCCTCAACACTAACCTTTTTCATTTTAATCGTGGAGTAATTTTATAACCAATATAAATTTTTGGTGAATTATGCCATAATTACATTTTTAATCTGAACAAGGAAATAGAAGAACTCAATGTTGTGAATGTAGAGCATTATCTTGCCGCGATTTCAGCGAAACTATTATAAAACAATCTTTTTAACAAATAAAAATTCAGTAATTACATTTCCATAAAAAATAGAAAATTATATATATGGCTAATTTAATTTATTCATGATGAGGGGGAGTTGAATAGAGTTGCCTCCACAACCTCTTTTTCTTTTCTCCCCCGATTTTTATCTTCACAATGGTTATATAATGCAATTTTTTTCAGATTTAATGGATTTCGAAGAGATTGAGAGGAAATGGCAGGAAAGGTGGTTCAGGGAAAGAATATATGAGGCCAGAAGGAAGAATGGAAAGAAATTTTTCATACATTTTGCCTATCCCGGCATATCAGGTTATCTTCATGTTGGTCACATGAGGGGGTTTACCTATTCTGATATAATTGCAAGATACATGAGAATGCAGGGGTATGATGTTTTATTTCCTGCAGGTTTTCATGCTACTGGCTTGCCTGCAGTGAGCCTTGCGAAGAAGGTGGAGAGAGGGGATAAAGCAACCATAGAGTATCTCAGAAAAAATGGTTGTCCTGAGGAAGTGATAAAAAAATTATCAGATCCTCTTGAGGTTGTGAAATTTTTCAGCAATGTATATGTTGAGGAGTACTGGAAAAAATTTGGTTTTCTCATAGATTATACACGCCTTATGGATACAATATCTCCGGGATACAAAAAGTTCATTCAGTGGCAGTTTCACAAGCTTAAGGAAGCCGGTCTGCTAACAACAAAACCCCATTTTGCTCCATATTGCCCCAATTGTGGGCCTGTTGCTGTTGATAAATCCGAGACGGACATCTCGCAGGGAGGAGATGCTGAAATACTGGAATTTGTGATGCTGAAATTCAGGATGGGGGAATACATACTTCCCGCCGCCACCCTGCGTCCCGAAACAATATTTGGAGTTACCAACATGTGGGTGAATGATGATGCAGAGTATGTCATTATAAAATTTGGGGATGAAAAGTGGATAGTTTCCAGGAAGGCGGCGGAGAAACTGAGTTACCAGTTTGATGGTATTGAGATTGTTGGCAAAATAAGCGGAAAGGAAATTGCAGGAAAGACCTGTATTGCTCCGCTTATAAACAGGGAAGTGCCAATATTTGGAGCAAAATTTGTGGATGAGGATGTTGCTACTGGCATTGTGATGAGTGTGCCTGCTCATGCACCATATGATTACATTGCTTTGCGGGACATAGGTATGCCTATTGAGCCCATTGTGATAATAGATATTGAGGGATATGAAATGCCTGCAAAGGATATAGTTGAAAAAATGGGCATAAAGAGCCAGATGGAGAAGGAAAAGCTCGAGGAGGCGACACAGGTAATATATAAAGAAGAATTTCATAAGGGTATTTTGAATAAAAATTGCGGAGAGTATGCAGGAAAAAGGATAGCTGAAATTAAAGATGAGATAAAGGAGAGGCTTTTGAACAGCAAACTTGCAGAGGTGATGAGAGAGTTCTCAAAGAAGGTTATCTGCAGATGCGGAGCAGAGGTGATGATAAAGAGAATTCCTGATCAGTGGTTTATAAGATACAGCGATGAGGAGTTAACAGAAAAAAGCAAGGAACATGTTAAAAAAATGAATATCTATCCTGAAGAATATAGAGATGAGCTACCCAAAGTTCTTGACTGGTTTGGAGACAGGGCATGCATAAGGCAGGGTTCATGGCTTGGAACAGAGTTTCCTTTCAAGAAGGGATGGGTAATAGAGCCAATATCTGATTCCACACTTTATCCCGCCTATTACATAATATCAAAATATGTGAATGAAGGAAAAATAACTCCTGACGAGATGAGCATTGAATTCTTTGATTATGTTTTCCTTGGAAAGGGAACAGCAAAAAATGATATATGGAAAGAGATAAGGAAGGAATTCAATTACTGGTATCCAGTGGACATAAATCTTGGAGGCAAGGAGCATAAGACTGTTCATTTCCCTGTTTTTATCATGAATCATGTTGCCATAATGCCTTCACAATTCTGGCCCAGAGGCATATTCGTGCACTGGTGGGTAACCCAGAAGAAGGGGGAGAAGATATCCAAATCAAAAGGTGGTGCAGAGCCGATTCCAGGAGCAACAAAGAAATTTGGAGTTGACAGCATGCGTTTGTACTATTCTCATGCTGGCTCTCCCTTTGTTGATATAGAATGGGATGGGAAAACAGTTGAACAGTATAAAAACAGGCTGATAAAGATATGGAACATGTTTGAAACAATCTCGCTCATGAATGGAGAGGAAAGAGAAATTGATAGATGGCTTGAGGCGTCATTCAACAAAAAACTGTTGGAAGCAATAGATGCCATGAAAAGATTTGAGCTGAGAAAGGCATCAAATGCCATATACTTTGATATCTATTCCATATTTCAGTGGTATATAAAGAGGGGAGGAAATAGCATTACTGCTAAAAGATACATGGAAAAATGGATTATTTCAATGACCCCATTCACTCCTCACATTGCGGAGGAGATGTGGGAGAGGATCGGAAAGAAAGGCTTCGTGTCCTTAGAGAAGTATCCCGTGCCAGAGAAAATTGATGAGAAGGTTCTTATCGGGGAGGAGTTGCTCATAAGAACGGTGGAGGACATAGAGGAAATAAAGAAGGTTACAGGATTGAGACCATCCAGAATATATATCTACATTGCTCCACCCTGGAAATGGGAACTTGTAAAAATAGCGGGAATGCTGAAGAAAGAGGGTAAACTTGACATGAAATATCTCATGAAAGAGGCAAAGAAAATGGATATTGATATGAAACTTGCATCAAAATATGCATCCCAGCTCATAAACGAGATGAAAAAGAGAGAGTTTGAAATAATTGATGAAGCAGAATATCTCAGAAATGCAAAGGAATTCATTGAGAAGGAAACTGGAGCAGAGGTTCACATAATGGAAAAACCGGAGTATGATCCGCAGGGTAAAGCAAAGTTTGCAATGCCGCTGAAGCCTGCCATATATGTTGAGTGAATTTATTGACTCCATTCGAATGCTGATAAATAATCCAATGTAATGGAAATTATGCACAACTTTCCTTTTCCTTTCATAGCTCACATTCTCCACCGGGTTTGTCAAAAAAATGATGAAATTTAAATTCCCATCCCTGTGGGGATATAGGGGATGGGAATGAGATACTGGCAAAGATACGACAGAAAATATAAAATGTGGAATATAAAAAATCTTTACTATTTTTATTCAGTCAAAATCCAGAAAATTGGGCAATCCATTCAAC
>JAGGXW010000030.1 GCA_021162815.1 Thermoplasmata archaeon
GTGATTGGATGGTATGGATTGACAAACACAACAGCATCATGGCTGATTGACAACATAACTGATGCAAGCATGGTTGTGGACTGGAATGCAAGCTCACAGAGATTTGGAGATGGATATTTCCATGGGCCTGTAGATGACTTTCTCATAAATCTCGGAGATGGAGTGTTTGTCTTCATTGACTCCTCCTCGCCAGTGCAATGGAGACATTAGTCCCTCTCCCCATCCCTATTTATTTTAATGCAAAAATTCTTTTTAATCAAATTTAAAAACACGATACCATTACATAATCATGCTATTTCGTGAATTCATTGAAAAACTGGATAATGAGGGCAAACTTATAAGGATAAAGAAAGAGGTGGATGTTGAATATGAAATAGCCACTCTTATGAAAATGCTTGATGGAAATGCTATCCTCTTTGAAAATGTGGCTGGATATGACATGCCGGTTGCTGCAAACATATACTCCACAAGAGAACTTGTGGCAGATGCGTTGCAGATTGAAAAGGAAGATATAATAAAAAGAATAGCTTCAGCAATAGAAAATCCTGTGGAACCAGAGTATGAAAAAGCCGAGGGATATAAAACACTATCATCATTAGAAGATCTACCCATACTGAAGTATTATCCTCAGGATGGAGGAAAATACATTGCATCTGGAATAGTTATTGCATATGATGATGAGTATGGAATAAATGCCTCATACCATAGAATGATGGTGATTGATAATAATAAAGTGGTTATGAGGATTTTGCCCAGGGATTTTAATAAGTATATTGAGAAAGGGGTAAGAAAATTTGCAATATGCATAGGCAATCAGCCGAGTGTTGCCATTTCTGCAGCAATATCTGCCGACACATCAGTAAATGAACTTGCCATAGCAAATTCCCTTTCAAAAGTGAAAATGATTGAAATAGATGGACTTGTTGTACCTGAGGCGGAGATAATAATGATTGCAGAAATTACCGATGAGATGCATGATGAGGGACCATTCCTTGACTTGACAGAAACATTTGACATAGTCAGAAAGCAGAGAGTGGCAGAAATAAAGAAAATTTATGCGAAAGAAAATGCCATATTCCATGCTCTGTTGCCAGGAGGGCTGGAACATAAAACCCTTATGGGAATGCCCAGGGAGCCAACAATATTCTATGAAGTCGCCAAGGTGTGTGATGTTAAGGATGTATACATCACTCCAGGTGGTTGCTCATGGTTGCATGGAGTTGTGAGTATAAGAAAGCATAACGAGGATGATGGCAAAAAGGCAATAGAGGCTGCTTTTAGAGGCCATAAATCAATGAAGCATGTTTTTGTTGTGGACGATGATATTGATATTCGGGACCCAAACCAGATAGAATGGGCGATGGCAACACGCTTTCAGGGAGACAAAGATATGGTTATAAAGAAGGAAAAGGGCTCATCTCTTGATCCATCAGCAGATCCTGTTACCAGAGAAACAACAAAGATAGGTTTTGACCTCACCATTCCGATGGACAAAGATAAAAGCAAATTCAAAAAACCTGAGCTACCTTTAAAATTGAATATAGATGACTACATATAGACATTTTTATGTTAAATCCCATGCAAAAACATCGCCAGATATAAACCTAAAGGACCTGCCGGGCTCCGCAGGCAGGCTGGATATTGTGGCAAGGTGCATAAATTCTGCCTTCTGGCTGTCCTATGGAATAAGAAAAAATGTGATATTCCACACAATTCTTCACGGAGAGCCTCGTGCACCTGTATACATAAGAATGGAGGGCAAGAAATTGCGGAAGGTAACCCCTGATGAGAGGAACATAGCCATATTTATAGGAAAGGCACTGAAAAAATTTGATACGAATGCTGAGATAGAGTCAACACCCGGGATATTTGTTTCCAGAAAAACCTTTGAGGAGTTGCTTGAAGAAAATAAAGATAAAAATTTTTATTTACTGGATGAGGAAGGAGATGATATATTCAATGTAAAAATAGAGAATCCCTTTTTCATTCTGGGAGATAATGCGGATATTGCCGAGGAGGAAAAGAGATTGCTTGATAAATATGATGCAAAAAAAATTTCCATTGGAAAAAAGAGTTATTTAAGCAGTCACTGTATAGCCATAATTAACTGGTGGATGGATAGACATGGGCTATAGGATAAGCAAGATAAAATATTTTCTTCCCCTGATCGGAGTAGTCTTATTCATATACATAGTTTACAGTGTTGGACCACATAAAATAATTTATTATCTTTCCAGAATAAACATTCTTTATCTAATTGCATCTCTGTCAATATTCATTCCTAGGATAACAATAACAACTTACAAATGGCAGATGATTGCAAAAAAACAGGGGATTTTTATTCCCTTAAGCAAGATGATAAAGATAAATCTGATAGGATTATTTTATGGAACCATAACCCCTCTCTGGGTGGGAGATTTCATAAGAGTATTTTACCTCCATCAGGAAAGTGATGCATCCCTCGGAAAATGCACAGCCAATTTTGTTATGGATCAGCTAATAGAACTTTTCTGTCTGTTTACGCTATCCATGATTGGCTCAATTATAATAGCAAGCATCTATCCACTAACATCAATAACCATATTTGTTGTATTCCTCATCATAACTGCTTCCATACTCATCCTGAAAAAGGAGAATAACATAAAGAAAATATTCAAACTGATTTACAACACCATCCTGCCTGAAAAATATAAGGAATTGATGAAAAATGAATTTGAGGAATTTTATAATAGCATACTTAGTATAAAAGAACTGATAATACCATATCTCATCGAATTATTCAGCTATTCTCTTTTCTTTGTTCAGATATATATTATAGCTCTTGGGATGTCCATAAATATTCCAATGCTGGATTTCATATTTTTATATGCAATAGCTGCATTAATAGGACAGATACCCATAACGGTTAGTGGCTTAGGAACAAGAGAAAGTGCCTTAATAACTCTATTTTCCCTGTATGGAGTAGAGGCAAGTAAAGTTGTTGCTCTTTCTTTAACTGGATATATAATAACATTTTTGCTTCCTTCCATAGCTGGAATGATTTACTCATTCAGGTTAAAATTTAAATAATTTATACTTTTGGTAGATATATTTCAAATACCGTTTTCTCGGGTGAGGAACGCAATTTTATCTTTCCACCATAACTTTCAACCAAGGTTTTAACAATATATAATCCAAGACCGCTTCCCCTGCTTGATGAACCCTTAACACCTGGATTGAATATTTTCTTTATGGTGTCCTTTTCAATTTCCTTTCCGTCATTCTCAATACATATCTTGTAGTATTTTTTATTGTTTAATTCGACTTCCCCACCATATATCCTTATGTTTTTACATTCTGAATGAGTAATTGCATTTTGAATAATATTGGAGAATACACTGTCTATAAGAGAGTCTGCCTTTATTACTCCTTTAATTCCTTCATAATGAAGCTTTATCCCCCTATTTTCTGCCTCTTTTTTCATATTTTTTACAATCCTTGATAAAACATCATCCAATTCCATATAGTATAGCTCCTCCTTACCTATTTTATTCAATCTCCTTATCTTTGATATAAGCTCGCTTCCCGATTTAGCAGCATTTAAAGCACTAAGAACAAGGTTTTTTTGCTCTTTATTGAGTTTACTCTCAAGCAATATTTCAAGATTGCCAAGAATAACTGTAATTTTATTGGAAATATCATGTCTCAGCAAGGAATTGTAAAATTCTCTTTCCTCCTCGGCTTTTTTCCTTTCTGTCATGTCCCTGTATATCCCAAATATTCCCATCTGTTCACCATCAACGAAAATCGGGGCACCCATGACAGATACATAAATCAATTTTCCGTCCTTTCTTTTTCTGTAGCCTTCAGTTCTTGCAATTTTTCCTTCCATAACACTTTTGGTTATTCTTTTGCCCTCTCTCTCCTCTTCAGGAGGAAGAATAAAATCATCCACATTCTTTCCCTTTAAATCTTCCAAGGTGTAACCGAATAATTCTATAAATGCTGGGTTCAGATCATTTACACGGTGTTTTTCATCCATTAAAACTATTGCCTCTGGAGAGTGATAGAATAAAGAGTGAAAATATGTTCTCTCCTTTTTCAACTCTTCTTCAAATTTAATTCTCTCCTCAAAGTCTCTTATTGTTATAAATGCTCCCTTAACATCTCCCTCTCTTCTATCTATTATTGGAGATGCATTCATGGCAACAATTATATTCCTCTCTCCTCCTCTCAATTTCAAAATCAAATTTTTGAATTTGAGGCCTGATAAAATTCTGTTAAAATGTTCATCATATGACTCTATGTCTTCATCAGCGATAAACTTCCTTAATTTCTTCCCAGTAAGTTTATTCTTGTGCACACCAAGCATTTCAGCCATAAAGGAGTTGGCATATTCTATTATTCCATCTGCATCCACAATACATATGCCATCATTGGCGGTCTCCGCCAGTATGCTGAAATCAATCTCAGCCAGCGTTTTTGCCGGTAGCTTAAGTATAAATAAGGCATAGAGTAAAATGAAGATGGTAAAAAGGTCAATCATGGAGCCAAAAGGAAACTGAGCAACATGAAATACCTCCTCAAATACGATGTATGTTATGTAGGAGGAAAATGCATCCAGTGGAAATGATATGAGTATGTAAAGGGCCTGTCTTTTTTTGATACCAATATTTTTCCTATAATGCCTTGCCAGTATATAGACGGAGAGAAATAGATAAATAAATCCAATCCACGAATGAATGTAAAATAAGGCATCATTGAATACTGGTTCATATCCTATACCTTTGTACACCACTCCCTCCACATAATTTCCATTTACAAGAGTTAAAAGTAAAATCAGGAAAGGAATGTAAGCAATTATATTATACAATTTACTGTTATGAAACTTTGTATATGAAACAGAAAAATGGAGTATCGTGGGAGGAACAAGTATAAGCCCTGCTGTCCCCATCTCCGCCCATATTATCTCATTCGGAAAAAAGTTGGTGAGAAGTATTCCAGCGTTCCACAAAAATATGGGAAATAAAACCAGTATGAGCTGGTATATGTAGTCTCTCTCGCTCCTAAGGGAGAGTATGTAAAGAATAACGGAAGGGATGAATATTGACGAAATTATTGATGGAATGAGATATATTATCATGCTTAGTAATTTATCAGACAGGCATATTTAATTTTTTATAATTTTATTTCCATATTCTGTCCATTCTGCAGGATATGCACGTTTTTACCAAGCTCATAACCCATCTCCGCCGCCAGCGACGCCATGCTGGCGGTTTTGGAGATATCGCCATGAGCCGGTAAAATGCTGGCAGGAGAGGTGATTTTTATCAGATCCCTTAAATCCTCTCTCGAGGCATGACCGGATACATGAATGTCCTTGAATATTCTCGCCCCTTTTCTGTGTAACTTCTGCTCGAGTATTTTTCTGTTAGCCTGGATTACTGGTGTGGGTATAACATTGCAGGAGAATATAACAAAATCTCCTTTTTCTATCTTCAGCTCGGTTTCATTGTTTACAATTCTTGTGAGAACAGCATTCTTTTCCCCCATTCCGCCTGTAACAACAAACACATATTCATTTTTATTCTGAAGTATTTCCTTAACTTTTTCCTTTGCCCTCGAAATATTTCCAATTATTTCAGCATCACCAAATTTTACAAGTTTTAATTTCTCTGCTGCCTCTATGTATTCCTTTAAACTCCTTCCAATGAATACAACCTTTCTCCCTATCATATTGGATATCTTTTTTATTGTACTCAATCTGGCTATATGAGAAGAGAAGGTTGTAATAAATATGGCATGCTCTTCATTTTCCATACCTGTCATTATATCCTTTATCATCTCCTTGGCTATCTGCTCTGAGAAAGTTTTCTTTTCTTCATCCGCATTTGTTGAATCAGCAATAAGAAGGATGATATCATCTATACCCTTTAACTTCTTTATATTTGTTTTTTTACCAAGAACAGGATGAGTATCGTTTTTATAGTCGAGAGTATAGAGAATGCTGCCATATTTTGTTTCCACATTTATTATCGCCGATTGGGGTACAGAATGGGTGACATTGATGAAATCAATCTTTATGTTTTTGGATAGGGAATATGAGGAATTCACATTTGTTTTTATTAGCTCTCCATCATAATGTTTCTTTATTATTTCAGCCGTATATGGCGTTGATATTACGGGCACATTGTATTTCTTTGCCATCCATTTTATTGCTCCTATATGATCAAGATGGGCATGGCTTATCACTATGGCTTTTACTTTATCCTTCAATTTTTTTATCACGGCATCATTTGGAATTGCATCTTCAGAAAGTAAAATTTTTTCATTCATTTTCACATTTCTTTCCTGTAATGCAACAAATCTATCCATATACAATCCCATATCCAGTATCACTGCTTCATCATCAACCTCAATGCATGTCATATTTTTTCCTACTTCGTTATAGCCACCAACAGCATGTACTCTAATCATTATAAGAAAACCCCGTAATTTTTAAAAAGTTAATTAAAAAAAGAGGGAAGAGCTTTATATCTCCTGTTTCCCTGCCCATAATCCATGAATGTTGCAGTATGAAAAGGCATAGAGAGTGCCATGTTTTTCTGTCTTTATCACTGCTTCTATTTCTGGTTCTGAATAAATGTCAGATGTGTCTGCTCCCTTCACTGATGCTCCATGGGATGTAAACTCATATCTTCCTATCATGTATGGATTTTTCTCCCCTTCCGGAAGGAAATAAAGTTCTATCCATGCAATGTGATGCGCCGTTGTATTTGGATGGGGTATCTCTTTTCCAACGCTTACTTTAACTCTTATTTTTCCGTCTTCCTGTACCGCCTCTATCACTGGCACATGCTTTTCATTTTTCCATTCCGCAGTTTGTATCAGTTCTCCAAATTCCATATTTATCCCTCCTCCGTTTCATCTACAAATTTTCTGGCTGCAAGCTCACGGTCGAGCATAAACACACCTCTTCCGTCCTCACCAATCATCTCAAATTTTGTTGCAATCTCATCTGTACTTGCCTCTTCTTCAACCTGCTCTTCGATGAACCACTGTAGCATATTTGCTGTTGCATGATCCTTCTCCCCTATTGCTAAATCCATGAGCTCATTTATTTTTGCTGTTATGTACTGCTCGTGCTTGTTTGCCTCTCTGAAAATTTCGGCAACAGATTTCCATTCAAAAGGAGGTTGTCTTATCTCCATGAGTTTTACTCTTCCTCCTCTTTCATTAAGGTAATCAAAGAATTTCATTGCATGTGTCAGCTCTTCCTGCGCCTGCACTTTCATCCAGTTTGCGGCTCCTTTAAGATTTCTTTTTTCCAAGTCGGCTGCCATGGCAAGGTAAAGGTATGCGGAGTAAAGCTCTTCATTTATCTGCTTATTTATTGCCTCCTCTATTTTCTCACTAATCATCATTTCACCTCCTCCCATTTTATCATTCTATTTTTTAAACTTTTATTCAGCAATATGGCATGCTCTACTGTAACAGGAATTTCCGCAAGTCTGTGTAGCTCTAAGCCCTCGTCAAAATCAGCCTCATTGACCAGTATGAATCCGTCGTCCAAGGATATGGTATAAACATAGATATTTCTCTCTCTCAGAAACGCATGTATTTTTTCATCTTCAATTGCTTCCATAAGTATACCAGATGCATATATTCTTGCATGAATGATTATATCTGCTATTATGTCTCCTTCCGCCATCTCTTTTAGCACATTTATGAATATTTCCTTTGTTTCTTCTATATCACTCTCTCCAGTAAACATCATGGCTATTGCCTCGGCATCATACTCAGCAAGTTCTCTGGCCAGCTTTTCCTCATCCCCCTTCTCCGCAACAAAATGCCATGCTCTTCCACCGCTCTTTGATACGTAGCTTGCCTCTATCGCTGCTGCCATTGAAGAGCAGAGTATATTTTTCATACCAATAACTGCAATCTTGTCATACCCAGCAAGCAAATGCTCCCCAACTACTCTTCCAGTGAGGGCACAGAGATATATTTCTTCAGCAAATGTTGTTATTGCCATTTATATCTCCTTGTGGCACAACCACCAGTCATAGCATTCAATCTCTCCTTTCTCCTTTGCCTTCTCTCTCTCCTTTATCTGCTCTACTGTTCCAGCAGGCGGCACTATTGCTCTATTTCCTATTAACTCATTCTCGGGCCATTTATGTGGCAGTGCAACGCCCTTTTCATCGCTAACCTGCAATGCCCTCAATGCTCTCAAAATTTCATCCCAGTCTCTTCCAACTTCGGCAGGATAGTAAACTATGGCCCTTATTATGCCCTTGGGATCAACTATAAACACTGCTCTTGCCGTTATGGTAGCACCACTTGGTATCATGCCCAAAGCTTCTGCCACTTCTCCTCTATCATCAGCTATAACTGGAAACTCTATCTCCTCATTGAGATTATCCTTTATCCATTCCATCCACTTTAGATGACTGAATACCTGGTCAACGCTCAGCCCTATCACTTCTGCTCCAAGCTCTTTGAATTTACTTAGCCTTTTCTGCATGGCATAGAATTCTGTTGTACATACTGGTGTGAAGTCAGCTGGATGACTGAATAGCACAAACCACTTACCTTTAAACTGCTCTGGCAGTTTCATCTTTCCATGTGTTGTATTTACCTCTATTTCCGGAAACTTCTCTCCGATTACCACCATTTTTTTATCACCAAAATCAATATATAGTACGACTATATATAGTTTTTGTTAAGAAAATCGTAGTGATTAATATGATTGACGAAAAAGATAGAAAGATATTGGAAATTCTTATGGAGAATGCAAGAACTCCATATACAAAAATAGCTGAAAAAATTGGATTGAGCGAAGGAGCTGTTAGAAAAAGAATATCTTCATTGGAGAGCCAAGGAATAATTAAAAAATATGTGGCCATAGTTGATCCCAGAAAAATTGGATACGAGAGTATTTCAATAATAGGATTTGATGCGGAATCGAACGACCTGCTCAGAATAGCAAATGAAGTAGCAAAATTTGAAGAAACAAAAAATGTGTATATTTCCACGGGAGATCACATGATAATGACAGAGGTATGGTGCAGGAATGGAAGAGAGCTATCAGAATTCATTGCAAACAAAATAGGAAAAATAAAGGGAATTAAAAGAATATGTCCCGCCATAATACTTGAAAAAATAAAAGATTGATGTGCCATTACAAGTAATGGATTAAAATGAAGATAATAAAGATGCCCAAGAATTCATTCTATACAAAAAAGCTTGCTGAAGGATGCAAGTATTGTGAAAAGGGCGCAAAAATGGTTCTGCTGGTTACGGGACTATGCAACATGGATTGTTTTTACTGTCCTCTATCTGAAAAAAAGAAGAATAAGGATGTTATTTATGCGGATGAAATGCCTGTTAAAAGCATTGAAGATATAATAGAAGAGGCTGAACTGATAGAAGCTGAAGGCACAGGAATAACCGGCGGAGATCCCCTGCTTGTTGTGGATAGAACTGTGGAAATGATAAAACTTCTCAAGGATAATTTTGGAGAAAAGCATCATATTCATCTTTACACATCAATGCTTGACGAGGATGGAGTAAAAAAAGTTGTAAATGCCGGACTGGATGAAATAAGATTCCATCCAAATGTGGCTTTATGGAATAAAATAGAAAAAACGAATTTAAAAAGGATAGTAAAAAATGCTGGAATAGATGTGGGTCTGGAAATACCTGTAATTCCTCATTTAAAGGAGGAGACAAAGCATCTTTTGTATGAAATAGATTCATATGGGTTTGATTTTATTAATCTAAACGAACTGGAATTTTCTTATACAAATGTTGATGCTCTTTCAAAATTTGGTTATGAAGCCAAGAATGATGTATCATCCGCCGTTAAAGGAAGTGAGGAAATGGTATATGAAATTGCTGAATGGGGAATAGAAACACCCCTGCATTACTGCTCAGCATCTTTTAAGGATGCAATTCAGTTGAGGAAGAGGATAGAGAGAAGAGCAAGAAATGTTGCAAAAATTTATGAAGTCATAACAGAAGAAGGAACATTGCTGAAAGGCATAATAATGGCTGAAAAAAGCGCGATAAATGAAATCATAAAAAAATTTGATATAAATCCTGAGCTGATTCAATGGAATGAGGAGATGAAGAGAATAGAGACTTCTCCATTCATAGCAGAGGAAATAGCAGAGCATATAGAATATAAATGCTATCTTGTTGAAGAATATCCAACAGCTGATAGACTTGAAGTGGAAAGAATTCCGCTGAACTAAAAATGGAGAGATAGAAAAAGATGGAAATATTTAATAAATAATCGGATTATACCACAGAAAGGGCCTGTAGCCTAGCCAGGACAGGGCGACAGCCTCCTAAGCTGTAGATCCCGGGTTCGAATCCCGGCAGGCCCGTAATTTTTTACAGATAGAGGTTTGGAATGGGTATATAAATGTTTTAAGGATCTTTGCAATCCCTTCTTAAGCAAAAATGGATCACTATATCGTTCTATCGCCGCTTCTAAATCATCATCTATAACATGCAAATATCTCGCTGTCGTTCCAATATCGGAATGTCCCAACAACTCCTGAACAACCCTTATATTAACACCATTTCTAAGCAAATTTGTTGCGAAAAAGTGGCGTAAGCTATGTGGATGAATCCAATCAAGCCCGATGGCTTTTCCTGCTTCCTTTACAACCTTTCTTACAAACCAGGTTCCTAATTTTTCCCCTTTTTTATTTATAAAAACATAATCCTGATAGCCTTTCTTTGGAGTATATCTCCAATTTTTGATGTAATTTACAATGGATGGATATCTGATGCCACGGAGAAAATTCTCACTAACAGGGATTATGCGAGGTTTTCGCATGCCGCCGCCTTTTCCATATACTATTATTCTTCTCCTTGTCGGGTCAATATCTTTTTTCTTCAGGTTGCACAGCTCGCTGTTTCTCATACCGGTATTTGCAAGGCTTACGATAATCATTCTTTTGAGCCTGTCTTCTCTGTTTCTTTTGTTATACACATTTGCCATTGCCTTTACTTCCTCTTTCGTTGGCACTTGCAGTGGTTTTTCATATTCCCTGTATTGTTTGAATTTTATATCCCACCCCATAAATTTGCACCATCTGTTTAACGCCTTAACATAATGGTTTAATGTTGTCGCCTCTGCTCCTTCATCAAGCCTTTTTGCAAAAAATTCATAGGCAGCTTCTGAATCAAAATTTATCAGGTCAATTCCGTGCCTCTCCAGATAACGGAGTTTAAAGATGGTTTCTTTTATCGTAGATGGAGCTAATCTTTGCACAGCCCTGGCATGATTCCTGAATTTATTCCATGTTTCACTGTCCACTCCCATTTCCCTCCTCCTTTACTACCCCCATAACATTTTCCAGTGGCACCTTCTCCTTTTTATCCAGATCCGTGCCATCAAAAAGCTCCCTTTTCCTTACAAAAAGCATGTTTCCCTGCCAGCCAATCACAACGCCACGCTGCCATTCATAGGAACCGTCAAGGTATAGAATATCCTTGTTTAGCATGCTATCTGCCTCATCAACAGGAACGAATCTCACGGACTTCATCCTTCTTGTTCTCACCCTTCCCCTCCCGACCTCGCTCTTGATGGCAAGAACAAGCTTATTTCTCTCCTGGTATATCACCCTCTCATTATCCTCAAACAAAACCTCAACTGGCTTTATCATGCTATCACCCCCATCTTTTCATTTACAAATCTCATATTCCCATTGCAGATTGGACACAGCAGCACGCCGTGCCTCTCAAGTTCCTTCCAATGCTCTATTTCGTCCACATCATCACTCCATAATTCAGACCCGCATTTCTCACACTTTATAACCTCGCTCACACTATCGCCTCCTGCGTGGCAACTTCATATTTGTTCAATCCTCTTTTCTCAACATACTCCTTAATATCGCTCAAAACAACATTTGAGGAGTTGCAAACAGGGCAGTATATGTTTCCGTTGATGCCATCTTTCCATATCCACTTCGGTATTCTCGCCCTGAAAACATTCCCGCAATGCTCGCACCTCACATATTTGTAAACACTCGCCCTCTTTCTCCTCGCAACCTTTCTTTTCTTCACGCTATCGCCTCCTTTGGAAAATTTCGATATTGATTTAAAGAAAGAAATTGATTATGGGAAGGGTGTAGGAAAAATGGGGAGGAAGAAAAAATCTGAGGATTGGGTATCTCTAAGTATTGTAATTGTCCTGTTGGCTTTGGCAATAACAGGTCTTTATTGGAATTATATCGGAGTAAATACGGGGATAACTGCAATGATTGTATTTCTGTGGATTGTGATTGGATTATACATTTGGAGCAATCTTTCCAAGAAATAAGGAGTTTGTTATATGAAGCCCAAATATAAGCGTTATTTGAATATTCTTCGAGAGCATATGGATGTTTGGGGATATAAAGCCATAATTTTTTCGATAATATCGGGATTAGTGGTTCTTTTTGTTTATTTGAAGGTTGATAAAAACGTTGCAATTGCATTGATTGCAGTATTTTATATTCCTCTTGGGAATTGGCTTTTAAAAAATGGGAGAAAATGGAGAAGAAATCAAAGGAACCACCTCCCCCAATCCATTAGGATAATAACATTCATTATAAAACCAAGGAAAGGAATAATTAATACAACAACCCATCCAGAACGAGAGAAATACAACACCATCATCAATATTGTAATTACAGCAATAATTATATTGTAGAAAATTAAAAAATTAATATCCTTTGATGTAAGTTTTATTTCTTTCACGCTATCGCCTCCTGAAAAGAGTAATTTTCAATAGCAAGGCATAAGGAAAGCGATATTTCATATTCAATTTTAGAACGGATTGCCTTCCTATTTCTTGTAGGGGGTAATCTCCATTTATTTCCAATTGCTATATCATGAGGAACATAAAAAATTGGAAAATATCCCCAGAAATATCTTGATCCTATTCTTTTATAAGGCTTTCCAAAAATTCTGTCAAAATATGGAATGGCTCCTCTTACATTTTCCACTATCCACCATGATGGTTGTAATTCATCTATCAATTCTTTTGTTTTTAAGGCAAGTGATAAATCTGGTTCTTTACCTGTTTTTGTCCATGGCATACTTTCTCTTGAAAATTCATCGCATGGTGGAGCAGCAAGAATTATATCAAAAGGCCCATATCTCATCAAATCTTCTGCTTCTATATCAAGAACATCAGCACATATTGTTGGGTTGAACTCAGGATTAATATCAAGAGTTATTACTTCATGTTCTCTGTCCCTGAATGCCTGACTGAATCCACCTAACCCTGAGAATAAATCCAAGACTTTCACGCTATCGCCTCCATTTCCTTCATTTCCTCATTCAGCTCAATTCCGAGAGAAATGCATTCTGATGTTACCAACGCATCCACGATTTCTCCATAACTCATTTTCCTGCCATTCTTGTAATGGTAGTATGCCTGCAACTTTTCCAGCTTCTTTATCACGGAAGGATAGACGATTATACTTTTCCTACCATTCATCATATCAATCCTCCAATATTGCACTTTTTTACAAAACTATAATGCTTATAGCCTATATAAATATTGCTA
>JAGGXW010000054.1 GCA_021162815.1 Thermoplasmata archaeon
ATCCAAAATAGTTATAAAAAGAAAAGTAATTAAAGAGGGATGAAAGCGAAAAATTTGATTGTTGTGGGGGTAGTTTTTCTTTTGATTTTGTCGTATGTGGGGGCGATGCCTGATGGAGGCAGGGAAAAGAATGTGAGAATTTATGTGCCGTCTGTGGGCATAGTTCCTGACAGCAAGGGCAATGTGGAGCTTAAGGTTGAGGGTGCATCGTACATGTATTCTCCTGGAAAACCTGTTATGCCCGTGATAAACAGGGTAATAGAGCTTCCCTTTGCTGTAGAAGTCAAGGATGTGAGAGTGAGCATCAATGGAATTCATGAGGAGAAGATAAATGGAAAGGTAAAGCCTTCTCCCGGCCCAATACCATTGCTCCCATACATGCCATTCAACATGAACATCAAATGGTATTTTGATAAGAGCATTTATAATAGCATGGAACCATTCCCATCCTCCTGGTACACATATAGGGTTGGATGCGGATTGAATGAGAAAGGAGAGCATGTTACATTTGTATCAATCCATATCTATCCTGTCAGATACGCTCCTGCTCTCAATAAAATCAGCGTTATCAGCTCAGCTGATGTGAAAATTGAGTATGGAGAGCCAAAAATCACGCTATCAAATCATGCCTATGAACTTGTGATAATAACTCCTCCAGAATTTGAAAAGGAGGCAACCCGCCTTGCACAGCATAAGAACAGCGTTGGAGTGCCAACAATAACAGTAACAACAGATGAGATTTATTCCAAATACAACGGCAGGGATAAGCCAGAGCAGATAAAGTACTTCATAAAGGATGCAATAGAGAAGTGGGGAATAAGATATGTCCTTCTTTTTGGTGGCTTAAAAACAACATTCTGGGCAAAGGCAAGGGACAATGCAAATGAGGGCTCATCCGACTGGTATGTGCCCGTGAGATACACAAATCTGTATGACAATCCAAAGTATCCTCTTGGAGAAACTATCCATGACCCTGGAGAGGTGAGCGATTTATACTATGCCGATATATACAAAGCTGGGGGAGAGTTCTCATCCTGGGATTCCAACAATGACGGCATATTTGCAGCCTGGAACAAGCCTGGAGTGGAGAACGATTCCATCCCTGACCTCTATCCAGATGTTTATGTTGGCAGACTCGCATGCAGGAGCCTGGAGGAGGCAAAAACAGTTGTGAGCAAAATAATCAACTATGAGACAGGATGCGATGATTCATGGTTTAAGAAAATGGTTGTTGTTTCCGGAGACGGATTCCTTGACCAGCAGGATCTGAACATAACATGGGATACCAATAATCTGCAGGATGGAAAATATGTCATCTATGCCCAGAGTTTCAATGAGGAAGGCAACTACGGCCCCATTGATGAAACACACATAACCATAGACAAGTCAGCAAAAACAAAGCTAACATTCAATCACGATGATTATCTCATTCCAGCACTGAAAAATGGATATCCAGCTCCTCCAATTGCAAAAATTGTTTCTGTATCCAATGGTGATGTTCTCGGCAAAGATGATTACCATTATGATCCAACGGATAGCGAAGCATATCTGAATGAATTCTTCCACTGGGCAAATATAAGCTATGAGCACGGTGTTTTAACCATAAGGGGTAAGAGCTATGACCCCCGCCCATATGGACATCTAACAAACATACATGTATGGATTGAGAATGAAGACGGCAAAATCGTATTTTCAGCATGGAGAAACAATACTGAGATGTATTATGAAGGAGAGTGGACAACAGGGGAGAGAGAGGTGAACGGAAGAGGAGGGGCTCTGTATTACATGCCCTCCGATTTTGAAAGGGAGATACTATGGACATCAAATGGGAAGTTCACAAGCCAGCAGGATGTTCTCAATGCCTGGAATGAAGGATGTGGGTTCTTATTCATGTCAGGTCATGGAAGCCCCAATGTGTGGGCTGACCATTTTCCAGGAGTGCCCGGAAATAGAATTCACAGCAGTATAACAGGATTGCAGGTTACAACTCTCAAACCATGGTATCCGTATTTCAGCTTTCCTCTGTTCCCTGCAGATACTCTCTCCAATGGAGAGAAGTTACCTGTCGCCGTATTAGGAGGATGCCACAACAGCCAGTTCAATGTTTCCATGGTTCCTGCATTTCTCAACATCTTCAGCCTTCTCTTCCCATCGCACAACAACTACATGTGGACATACGGCCAGCCTGTGCCTGAGTGCCTGAGCTGGCGACTTGTGAGAAATCCAAATGGAGGGGCTATAGCGAGCATGGGCAATACTGGCCTAGGATATGGAATGCCCGGCAGGGAATGCACAAGTGGTGGAGGCGATTCATGGATAACGATTGAATTCTTCAGGCAGTATGGGACAGAGGGGCACAAGATACTTGGAGATGCCTATGAGCAGGCGATAACGAGCTACATAAACAGCTTTGATATGAGCGATATGGAGGCAGGGCATGTTAAAACAGTCTATCAGTGGGTTCTGCTTGGAGACCCGAGCATGATGATAGGGGGCTACAGCTAACCTCTTCCCTCTTTTTTATGGCTAAATTTTATATATTGATTCAATGATTTAAATCAAATGAAAGTTCCTCGGTGGAAGAAGGCAGAATTTGAAGAAATTGAGTATGAGCCATCTACTGTGAAAGAACTTCTGGCTGAGATGAAGAGCATCTCTCAATTAATTGTTGATCTGGCATACTCAGCCATCCTTTTTCATAATAAGGAGATTGCTGAAGAAGTGCGATACCTTGAAGTGAGAATGGACAAGCTGAACTATCAGATAAGAATGATGGCAATGATGGCCGCAAGAACCCCAGAAGATGCTGAAATGCTTTCAGGCATACTCCAGATTGCGGAGGCGGCGGAGACGATTTCCAATGCGGCGGGGGATATTGTTAAACTTCTCTCCCTAAAATTGAAGCATCCCATACTGCCAAAGCTGATAAAGGAGTCGGATGAGATAATAAGAAAGATGAAGGTTGAGGCATCATCCAATGCAGTAAATAAGAGGATAGGGGAGCTGCGCATAGCGTCTGAAACAGGAGTGAGGATTCTTGCCATAAGGAGAAAGAACAGATGGATATATGGCCCGTCTCCTGACATAACTCTAAAGGAGGGAGATGTACTCATATGCATTGGAACCGAGGAGGGTATGGAAGAGCTGGGCAAATTTTTGAAAGGAGAAACGGAGGTGCTTGAATGAGTGAGGAAGAAGCAGAGAGCATGCTTCTGGAGCTTAAGGAAAAGGCAGAGTTAATGGTTGACCTAGCATATTCTTCATTGTTGTATGACAGCAAGAAGCTTGCTGATGAAGTCTATGAACTTGAAGATTACATTGATTCATTGCATTATGAACTTCAGAGACTTGCAATAGATGATGCAAAGAAGGGGGAGCTTGAAACAGATGAGGCACTTGCCATAATACAGCTGGGAAATTCATCTGAAATGATTGCAGATGCTGCAAGAGAGATAGCAGATGTGGAGCTGAGAGATGTTGAACTTCATCCCATTCTTAGAGACAGCATTATGGAATCCGATGAGGTTATAACAAGGATAGAGGTTAAAGACAATTCAATAATGGTGAACAAAAGCCTCGGAGAACTTGAACTTGCAAAGAATACAGGAATGTGGGTATTTGTAATCAAGAGAGGGAGAAAATGGATTTATGACCCCGATAAAAATGAGGTGATAAAGGCTGGAGATATCCTATTTGCCAAAGGTCCAAAGGAAGGGCTGGAGCATTTCATATCTCTTGCCAGGGGAGAGGAGAGAGAGTTATAGGTAAAGAAGGAAACTCTTCATTGCCCCTCTGTAATAATTTTTTTCCATTTCCACATTCATGTTCAGTTCTTCAATAACTTCATCTATGCCTCCATTCTCCATGAAAGAAAAATAATTTCTTTTATGCTCCTCCCTTGCGAATGTTTCTATGAGTTTTATAACAAATGAGGCAAAATTTTTTGAGGAGGCATAATCAGTTATTATCATTCTTCCATCTCTTTTCATCACCCTCTTTGCCTCCTGAAGAATTTTTTCATGGTTACTCACCCCATGAAGAAGGAATGACATGGTTACGCAGTCAAAAACTTTATCCCTGAATGGAAGGCTGTATCCGTTGCCGAGGATATATTCTCCACCTTTCCTCATCGCATTTCTTATCATTTTCCACTGTATGTCTATTCCAATTGCGTTTATTCCTCTATCCCTCATCATTCTGCATACCGTTCCGGTGCCAGAGCCTATATCAAGAGCGTTTGAGCATCTTTGTTTGGCCATGTCAGCTATACTTCTGTAAACATTTTTTAAAGGCGGATAAAACATTGCATCATAAGCTGTAAATGCCACACAAAAAAGTTTTTATTTCTATAAATATTTTTTTACTGCTCCATTTCGAAGGCCCCTATGATCAGTGATTAGGGGTGCAAGCGTGGAGCTACAGGGCGCCTATGGGCCCCTGCGGGATGTAAAGATGACCAGCAGGTCAACCTAGGTGCCTCACATTTTCCATTCCCTTTATCAATTTTGTTATGACATCATTCATGCATGCATTTATTCCCTTTTTTCTTCCCATCTCTGCTATGGCTCCATTTATTTCCTCCACCTCTGTTCTTTTTCCATTCAGAACATCCTGTAGCATTGACGAGTAATTCATGGATGTGTTATCTATAACTTCCATTGCTCTTTCAAATGCATCATGTATGTCATATCCATAAGCCATGGCAATTTTCTCCCCTTCTTCACATATCTCCATCACAATCTCCTTGATTTTCTTCAGCTCTCCATTTCTGCATCTCAGCAGTGCTGTGAGCCCATTTATGGCGGAGTTAACTATGCTTTTCCTCCATATTTCCTCCATTATGTCTTCTGTTACTACTGTCTCTATACCACTTTCATTGAATGCCTTTGCTATCCTATTTGCCATCTCATTGGAAAGAAACCCTCCCAGCAATGTTTTTCCACGGCCAGCATGCTTTATTCTTCCTGGCTCCATGAATGTAACACCGTGGGTTGTAACTCCTCCAACAACATTTTCCCATCCCACATGTTCTGCTATTCTCTCCTCATTCCTCAGCCCATTCTGTATGCTCACCACTGGCATCACTCCAAATTTCTCCACAGCCTCTTTTATGGCTGTTTCTGTATCATAGGCTTTGGTTGAGAGTATGATAACATCATACCTGCTTCCGTCATACTCCGTTTCAGGATAAAAAACACCATTTGTGATGCCCTCAACAATGAGTCCATGACGGAATATGGCTTCAATATGCTCTTTCCTTCCAACAACAAGAACTTCATGATTTTCAGAAAGCAGGGCGGCAAAAAGTGAGCCTATGGCTCCGGCTCCATACACTATGAATTTCATTTTAAATTCCATTTGTGCCGTATTTAAAAATGTTTTCAGGAATGTATTTTTCTGCTATGAGCGGATAGAAGACTGGTATCTCCATCTTCCTGAAATTTTTGTTTCCTACAACTATGCCACTTGCTTTTTTCCATGCCTCATCTCTTTCAGAAAATTCATATTCCCTCCACTTCATCATTTTCTTTGCCATCTCTTCAGGCTCATCCATTCCATCTCCCTTAACAAAAATGATTCTGCATCCTCTCCTCACCATCAGCCATGCTGCCCTCATATCATCAATTCCATTTACAATGCACATCACATTTCCCTGGCTTTTATATGGCAGACCCCCCATTCCATGATAAATTTTATCAAAAATGAAGGTTTTATTCTGCCTTATCTCTATAAAAATTTCCTTTGAAGGGTTATTCAAATCCACTCTGGCATTTCTTGCCATTCTTATATCATCTCCCACAATTTTTGCAATATCCATACTGCTGAAATTATGGGTCCCCACCCTTCTCACACGGAGGGCAAAACTCTCATTTTCATTGATTTTCTCCGCATACTTCATCGCCTCATTCCTTATGCTATCAATATCTGAATCGCATATTGTTACAGGAGAGAATGAAACTATACCTCCCACCTCCTTCAGAAAATCGTTCCTTCCACTTTCAATAACAAGCCTTCCATCAATTTTTTTTATCCTGCCTTCTATGCCATAATATCTCATTGCATTTTTTATGTCATCAACAAGCAGCTTTTCAAATCTTATCCTAACATTCCTGCTCTTAAGTGCTATTTCTGAATATCTTACCAGAGTATGCATAAAATGTAAAAAATTAATAGTGATAAACCTTTATATTTTGATGTTTAAAAAGTATGTTGCATCATTGCTCATAGTAATTTTCATCGCATCCTCCCTATCCACAGCATGCAAGGATATCATAGTCACAAAGGACTACACCGCAGGCGACTACAATCTTTTCATGAAGGTGCGAGACCCTTCCCGTCCTGGCTTACAGGTGCTGTGCATGATACCAAAAGGCTATGAATACACATACCACAGCGCCTGGCGCGGAGAGCCCCATGTTTACAGATTCACTCATAAGGTTATTGGTGTGGCTACCAAAGGTGATACTCCTCCAAACATATTCAAGGCCGGGATGCTTTTCACAGATGCGGGAATAGCATTTGGAGATGCTGATGTTGCTTCATATCTTGTTAATCCAACCAGAAACGCTTGGGATGATTTTGACTGGCTTCGCTACGCCGCAGAGAACGCCAGCAGTGTGGACGAGGCGATGGATTTATTGCAGAATGTTGTTGAGATGCACGCTCCCGGAGTGGGAGAAAATCTGTTTGTTGTTGGTTATGACAAGGCATGTGTGGCTGAGGCAGATGCATACAGATTCATCAAGAGTGATGTTGCCGGAGTTCTTGCAATGTCAAATTATCCAAAGATGCTGTGGAATGGTAAGATAACAAGCAGGTTGATCGCATCCTCATTTGATAAGGTTTTTGAGGGCTCCGTCAAAAGATGGCATGCTGTCAGGCTTGGTGGTGTGTTTGGAATAAGGATAACAAAAATGGCGGAGGACTGGATTGAGGCGAGACAGGTTCCATTTGGTGAGAAGGCAAGAGTGGATATTGGAAATGGGGCCAGAGTTGGCAATTACTGGGTGGAACTTCTTGAAAGTAATGGAAAGAGTGCAAAAATAAGGGTGAGCTATGCATACTATGAATGGGAGAAAATTCTGGAGGATAAGTTAAGGAAGGGAAATGTTGATGTAGGAGACATGATGAAAATAGCAAGACTCACATCACAGGACCTGTATGGACTGAGAGGAATGAGTGAGGGAGATGAGAAAGCCACAATGATATTTGTTCTGCCATCCAAACCATATCTTGCATGCGGCTGGTTTGCGCCCGATGCAATAGCATCCATATTTG
This sequence comes from Thermoplasmata archaeon, assembly GCA_021162815.1. Lineage (GTDB taxonomy): Archaea > Thermoplasmatota > E2 > UBA202 > JdFR-43 > JAGGXW01. Next base: position 7,279 of record JAGGXW010000054.1, read on the forward strand.
TTCCAGTGCACATATGCGATTATGATATATATGACGCCTATGAGAATGGAGAGGCAGCCGAGATTTCGCTAAATCTTCTCATGAAATATGATAGGGTTAATTTCAGCAGTGTGGAAGAGGTGTTTCAGAATGAGAATGCCATCATGGAGGAACTGGCTTTGAAGAATGAAGAAAAGGCATCATTCATACTTACTCAATCTGATATGGCAATGCAGAGGGAGGCGTTCATGATGGAGAACATGTGGATGAATCTGAATGATAAGGAAAAGGAACTCATGGCAAAAATATGGCAGAAGGATTATTATACAACAGTTTCCTCCATGGCGGGGAATATCGATAGATTTGGAGAGTATGGCAAAAGGATGCTCACACAGATTGCACTCCAGATGTGTGAGGCGAGGACAAACATTGATAAGGAGGTTAATGGAAGCGATTACACATGGGCATATGAGAAGGCAAAAAAACTTGCTGATGCGGGAAAATACAAGGAAAGCCTTGTTGTTATTAAGGAAGTGATGGGCAATGTTGATGAAAAACTATTTGGAATGGAGAGGGTTAAGGAGAAAGGAGGATATGGCACTCTCATAGCGGTGCTTGTGATTCTTGCATTGCTCATGTTCATGATATATGTTAAAAGAAAAAGATAAATGCTTTTTTCCAATTAAAAACATGGAAAGAAAATGTCCTTCCTGCGGGGGAAAGATGAAGAAAATAGGTGATGGTGGAGAGCTGCCTTCTGTACCTTTTATAAAAATACCAGAGTGGGTGAAAGAGTTATCTATCTATGAATGCACGGAATGCGGGTATATCGGCATATGGCATGATTGAATCATGCCTTCATTATTCCGAGCAGGAATATTCCAAGAGCTATTAGCCCGCCTATAAGTCCGCCTACTATTCCTGCTATTCCTGCCTCCACTGTTTTCCATGTCCAGTAGAAATCACTCCATAAGCCGACGGTGTAATTGTAGAATATAACCCCTGCTATTATGCCTATGATGAAGAGTATTGCTCCTATTGCCCTGCTTTTTCCGGAACCAAAGTATATTGTGAACAACCCTGCAATTATTGTGCCTACGGCAAATACCAACAGCAGCATGCTAACAAACACATCCAGTAAACTACTTATCTCAAACATTTTTATCCCTCCTCAAAACTTTGTGCCAGTAAGGGTTTTTGTATCCGCCACACCATCTATCGCCCTTATTTTTTCGACAACTATTCTTCCAAGTTCATCCAGGTCCTTTGCCTCTATCTTTGCTATAAGGTCGTACTCTCCAAACAGTGGGTGAAGTTCCACTATTTCCTTTATCTTTATGAGTTCGTTATATACCTTGTGTTCTTTTGCAGGTGCAGTGGATATTAAAACAAATCCTATTGGCATGATATAAGAATAGAAACAGGACTTATTAAGCTTTCTGTTTGTTTCTTTGCTACATCCTGCCCAGATACTTTGCAACCCTGATAAAGCCTTCCCTTATTATTTCAGTGTTCTCAACATGTGGTCCATAGCTTATCCTCACCGCATTTCTCAAACTCTCTCCAAATCCTGCGCCGGGAATGAAAAGAACACCGGTATTTTTTAACACTCTTTCCACAAATTTGTTGCCATCTTCATTCACATTCATCAGTGTGTACAGCCCTCCCTGCGGTGTCAGGCATGGCATGTCGAGATATTCTCTTATTGAATTCACCGTCACCTCAGCCGCCTTTTTGTATGCATCCCTTGTTTCATCAAGATATCTTTTAAGAGAGCCATCTTTTAGCCCCTCATTTATATACTCTGTTAGGGCCATCTGATGCATGGTATCCGGGCATAGAATGGTGCACTGCTGCGTCCTTTCCATAGCATTTATTATCTCCTCATCCGCAATAATCCACGCCAGCCTTCTTCCGAGCCCGCGCCCCCACTTTGAGTTGCTGTATATGCCAATCATGAAAGGCTTATCTGCAGGACTCCATGAGAAGTATTCTGGCACTGGGCCAAAAACCTGTGTTTTGTATGCATAGTCAAGGAGCATGAATGAGTTGTTATCCTGGCATATATCTGCTATTGTTTCAACAAACTCCTGAGGAAATATCTGGGATGATGGATTGTCTGGAGAGGGGAAAAGGACTATTTTTGGCTTCTCTTTTTCATACACCTCCTTAAATTCCTCTGATAATGCTTCAGCATCCTTGTACTTCCACCTCTCCTCATCCAGAACCTTCATTCTAACGATTTCAGCATTCCTCAGAGCAATTTTTATCTGACCAGGATAGTTGGCATAGGTGGGGTCGAACATCATTATTTTGTCTCCATCATCAGCCAATGTTATGAACAAATCATGGGTTATCTGGGTGGATGACTGCCCTATTATCACATTCTCCATTCTGACATTTACATTGAAGAGATATCTTTCCATGGATGCTAAAGCCTCCCTTGCCTCATCAAATCCTGCAGTGGGGCTATATGCTCCTGAATTATGAAAAAGCTCAATGTCCGAGGATATTTTTTGATATTCTTTTCTCAACTCCTCTGGAGAGTGATGACCCACCCATCCTCCTCCATATGATATAACTTCATCAGGATCAAGACCCATGTTTATTATGTTCTGCCTGCTTGCCATCTTCATTATCTGCCTGATTGGAGAAGGCTCCCTGATCATCTCCTCTATTATTTTTGAAAGCTGCATGAGTGTATAGAATCACTGCCTTTAAATATTTTCAATCCATTAATAGCGATGCATGAACTTGTTGATATGGCAAATAAAATTGCAGATGAAATATGCAAAGCCGTTAAGGAGCACGACCCTTCAAAATTTGGAGAGTATGTTGGGATGGGTGCAGATGGTACTGAAACGCAGTACATAGATAAGTTTGCAGAGGATATTGCCCTGAAAATAATAGGAAACAAAGCAAATGTTCTGTCAGAGGAGGCTGGCTTTATTGATAATGGAAGGGAGTACACCATTGTTATTGACCCCATAGATGGAACAAGAAACGCCATCCATGGCATACCTTTTTTTGGTGTGTCTGTTGCAATAGGTAAAAGAATGCTTGATGATATTGAGTATGGAGTGGTTAAAAACATTCCCACGGGAGATACATACACTGCACGTAAAGGAAAAGGCGCGTATCTCAATGGAAAAAGAATAAAGGTGGAGAAGGAGACGGAGGAGCCCATTTACTGCCTTGTGCTGGGAAAGTCAGGAAATGAGAGAACATGGAGAATCGCCTCTTCCCACACCATAAGGGCTATGGGTGCCGCTGCCGTTGAAATGTGTCTTGTTGCCTCAGGAAGTGTCCAGGCCTATTTCATGGGGAGGGAAACGTTGAGAGTTACGGATATTGCTGCCTCCACACTCATTGTGAGGGAGGCGGGAGGAGAAGTTTATGATATTCATGGTAAGGTGCTTGATGCTCCTCTCACCCTTGATGTTAGAACAAGTGTTGTTGCTGTTGCATCAAGAAAAATCATGGAGGTGCTTGTATGAGATTCGGCATAATATGCAAGCCTTCGGAGGAATCATACAGGGTGGCTGAAAAGGTTTACAGGATGCTCGATGATGTGATGCCTGAAAAGAAGTTTGCAGAGTGGATGAATGAAGAGGGCTACGAAATAGAGGAAATTGGAAGCAAGGCGGACATGATAGTGGTGGTGGGGGGAGATGGAACGGTGCTCCTCACCCTTCATTACACCGATAAGCCGGTCCTTCCAATAAACACAGGCAGAGTTGGCTTCTTAGCTGAACTGGAAGGCTGGGAGGCGGAAGATGGAATAAAAAGAATACTTGATGGGGACTATGAAATCGAGAAAAGAATAAAGCTGAAAGTACTGCTTAATGGAGAGCGTCTGCCAGATGCATCAAATGAAGTTGCAATGCACATATTAAATATAGGCAAATTACTCATGATGAAGCTTTATGTTAATGATTCTCTTACAGAAAACATATACGGGGATGGGCTTATAGTAGCAACGCCAACAGGTTCAACAAGTTATGCTCTTTCCGTTGGAGGGCCAATTGTCGATCCAAGTTTAAATGTTTTTGTTGTTGCTCCCATGGCGCCATTCCGTCACATTTCATCTCCCATAGTAATGCCATCTGATAAAATGCTCAAGGTTGAGGTCAATAAGGATACCAAGGTGGCAATTGATGGCATGGCAATATATGATATGAGTCCGGAAGACACAATAGAGATTGGAATATCTGAAAAGACAGCGAATTTTGTTAAAATAAAGGACAACTTCTATGCCAGGCTTTACAGAAAATTGAGTTTTCGTTCTCAGGCATTGGAGGAAGATGGAGACTAAGGTTGCTGAGAAAATAGTTAAAAAGTGGCTCAGGAAAGGAAACATAACAAGATGCATGAGAGATATTCTGCCTTGCAGCGGTTTGAATTTTGATGAGAGAGAAAGAGTTGCAAAGCTTGTACACAATGTGGTGAGATGGAAGAGATGGTATGAGTTCGTTCTTTCCAGATACGGAATGGAAATAAATGCCGAAAATCTTGTTAAAATTGCTGCTGGAGAGATAAAAATTGATGAGAGTGTTGGAAATGATTTGGAAGGAATGAAAAGAATAGCCATAAGGCACTCGTTCTCAGATTTCCTTGCATCCTTTCTGGTAGCTCATGAAGATTATGTGGAAAAGATAAACAGAGAGCCTGAAACAAGTTTGTGCGTGAATTTCAACAGGGCGGATAGGGAAGAGATCATGAACATGCTCTTGATGGAGGGAATGGATGCAAGGAAAGGAAGCATTCCCACATCCATAATAGCGGAGCAGAAGGCGAGATACTCAGAGGCTGTTAAAAAAGGATATGCACATGTTCAGGATGAATCAAGCCAGCTTATAGCGATGATAGCAACTATGCATGGTGATAAAATACTCGATTACTGTGCCGGCAACGGAGGAAAAACACTTGCAATGGCCTCAATTTCAAAAAATGGCAAGGAAATCCATGCCCATGACATCGAGCCATCAAGATTGAGGAAGCTGAAGGAGAGGGCTGCGTTATATAAAGCAAAAGTTAAGATCGGAATAGAAGGGGAGTATGATGTGGTTCTTGTTGACGCCCCCTGCACGGGCGTGGGGGCGGCAAGGAGAAATCCCGAGGCAAAGTATGTTGATGGCTATGGGGATTATCCATCCGTTCAGAGGGAGATATTGAAAGAGGCTGAGAAATATGTGAAGCATGGGGGTTATCTCATATACAGCATATGTTCCTTCCTTCCAGAGGAAATGAAAGCTGTAGCTACACTCAAAAATTTTGTTGAGGAGAAGATTGATATGAAATGGTTGAGAAGGGTGGAGAATGGCTACATAACATGGCTTCTGGAAGGGGACATACTTTTCGTAAGTGTTATGAAGAAAAAATGAATATGTAATCATGAAATCAAAAATTCTGGCATTATTTGTTGGAGTCTTTTTCATAATGCCATTTCCATTGCCCCATTCTGCCAGTGCAAATAACATGTATTCTCCTCATTTCGGAATACATGTTGATGACCCTTCTCTGATAACCGACATGGGAGGAGTTGATAATTTTGTTAATGCATGTGTGGATAAGGGTTACACTGCCATAATATTCAATGCAATTCCATGGGAGTATTACTTTTACTCCCCCACCCTCTCCGCACTCGGATGGGAGTATGGAGGGGATATGCTTAAAGAGTTATCAGAAAAATGCAAAAGCAGGGGTATAAAGCTCATAGTGGATATTCAATCTCTGGCACAGAAGGTGAGAGAAGAGCACCCTGACTGGCCTGGAATAGTTCCAACTGAAAAACAGCTTGAGGAAATATTTGATGAACTCCTTTCTTACGGCATAGATGGTATCTCTGAGGAAATGTTCCCCGCATCCTGGTTCAGGATTGCATCTGAGAAGATGCATGAGACTGGAGCAATCTATATTCACAAATTCATACCCTACGATGTTGCATGGCTGTGTATGGATAATTCAAGCATTTTTGACTCCTTCCCATATGCAGATGTGATAATGACAGAAGATTATTATCTCGACCCTGATTTTTTGAGAGCGCAGATGGCTGCTGGCTTGGCCAGGCAGCTATGGATAAAAAGCAGCACCGCAGACTGGGCGCTTGGAATGGATTACATAAAGAACGTGCTTGCCATGAGATTGGCTCAATATCATCCCGAATATGTTTTTCTGATGATATATGATAAATCAAACTTTCTCAATTTTTCTCCTGATGATATATCATATTACGGTAATTACAATGTTAAAGGAAACAGAACAATGAATGTTGTTGCATATCTCACGGATGAGCCGGGAAATGATGAAAATATGAAGGACTTTGATCCCTGGCAGCTTTTTGATGTGAGCTATGCTGCCATAGCGGGAGGAGCAACAGCGGCAGGTTATGAAATAGAGATAACAAGATATCCATTGAAAAATGCAGATGCCTATTATGTTTACACCAGAGGTGGATGGTGGGGAGAGAATGTTCTTGACCTGCCGGAAAATATCACTTCCTTGCTGTATTCAGATAAGCCAGTATTCATAGAGGTTGCAGGAACACTTCCACAGCATGGAAACTGGGAAAAAATAAGAGCAATTTTTGGCATCTCATCCAGAGAATTTGACATAATATTCAAGGAGGGAAATGCCGTTTATGGAAGTATTGACGGAATAGATTATGGCCATCTCAGCGATGACTGGTTCTATGTTAATAACATACGCCCCGATGATGTCAATGGAAATATCATTTCAGAGGGTATAATAGATGGAAGGGAATATGTCCTCATAATATCCAGCGGGAGCAAATATTTCATAAATGGCGCGGGCCTCCATATGGAGGCTGGCTTTGCCATCTCGAAGCTTTTGAATGGTGCGATGCAGAAACCATGTGATGCTTCCATAAATTCTGGAAAGGATATGGGCGTACTTGCATTTTCGAACACACAGATTTCCCTGAAACTTCCTGAGGGGGAATATATCTATGAGGCCATCTCGCCTTATGGAGATATAAGAAGCGGAAGTGCAGAGGGCATGTTCAATTACTCATGCATGAAAGGGGAGGCAATATTCATAATGAAAAATGAGAACAATGTTTCGGTGCATATCACAAGGCCGGAGAATGGGGTTTATGTGAATGACAGAAAAATATTCTCCTCCAGCACCCCAATCATAATAGGCAGGATAACCATAGAGGCAGAATGCTCTGAAAACGTGAAAAATGTGTCATTCTACGTTGATTCCATACTGAAATATGTGGATGATTCTGCTCCATACTCATGGACATGGGATGAATTTGCAGTCGGAAAACATGTGATAAAGGTGATTGCTCGTGCATCATTTAACAGCAGTATGGATGAAAATATGGTGTTGATAATAAACTTAAAATAAAAGAAAGGGAGGAAGTTTATTCTATTTTTTCCATCGTGATGCACTCAGCTGGGCATGCCTCTACGGCTTCCTTAACGCAATCATAGAGGCTGTCATCTATCTCTGGCTTGAGCACAGTACTCAAGCCTTCATCATCCAGCTTGAATACATCCGGGCATAAGCTCTCGCACACTCCGTCTCCAATGCATGCATCTCTATCTACAGTAACTTTCCACTTTCCCATTTTATCACCTGTGGTTATATGCTATTCTGCATATAAAATTTACCATAATCCTGATTCAATAAGGATAAAAGCAAGGAGGGTAGAGATAAGGAGGAATGGTATTGAGTATTTATGAAAATCCATCCATGCTTTTCTGTTTTTCATCAATCTCATTGCGATTATATTTGCCATGGATGCAATTATAACTCCATTACCTCCCACATTCACTCCATACAGAATCATTTTCCAGTTTGATGAAAAATTGGAAACGAATATGGCAGATGGAACATTGCTCATTACCTGAGAAAGCATGGCGGAGAGAAGGAATATGGAACCATTTGAAGAGGGAAATGAAATGAAGGCGGAAAGGAATATCTCTAACATGGAAAAATCTATGAACATTATGATGAATAGTGCAATCAGAAGCCAGTCAGTGTTTTTTATGGTGGAAGGATAAAGCACTGCGTAAAAAATGATGATGGGCAATATAGCATACTCCTCCATGTTATACTGGGTTAATACTATAAAAAATATCAGGAGAATGAGAGAAATTGAAAACAATCTCCTATCATATTTTTCCGCAATTTTTTCCTGAATGCGCAGCATGGCAGGAGGAAATGAAATGAATGTTGTCACGAGCAACAATGCCATCATCAGAAGGAAGAGAGGAAACATTTGAACAATGAATGAAATGAATGAGATTCCCCATCTGTGCCAGATGAATAGATTCTGAGGATTTCCAATGGGGGTGAGAAGGGAGGCGGAATTTACCGCTATGGCTGAGAATATTGCAATTTTTGTGAGTTCATTTTTGATGACTCTCGAAAATTCAATTAGCAGGGGAATTGTGATGAAGAGGGCAACATCGTTTGTGAGGAATGTGGATAGGAATGCGGAAAAAAATATTATGAATATGGCTATACCCCTTTCTGTTTTCACATGTTTTACCACATCATGGGCTATGTGATGAAAGTAGTTACTCTCCCTTATTGCTGTTGTTATCACAAGAAGTCCTGCAAGGGCTATGATTGTTCTCCATTCCACCATTTCAGGGTATCTTGCTATATACTCGGGCATTGCTATGGATACGGCTATCATAATCGCGAGAAAGAAGAGCAGGAGCGAATTCTCCCTCAGCAGCTTCACCATTGTGAAACTTTTGCTATTATTAACGCATTGCTCTACCAAAAATAATATTAATGATGGCAATGTTAAAAATGTGAAGTATTCATGTCCAAAATGTGGTTATTTGAAGGAATACGGTTATCCATGTGCCAGATGCGGATATGATGAATTATTTACCATACACTGGTGATGAATGTGAAAAACAGGGAAATAGCCAAGATTCTGTATGAAATGGCTGATCTGCTGGAAATAAAGGGAGAGGATTTCAAGCCCAGAGCGTATAGAAGGGCTGCCATAAACATAGAAAGTCTTGCAGTGGATATTGAGGAGCTTTATAAAAGGAATGAACTGGAAAAGATTCCAGGAGTGGGAAAGAGCATAGCAGAAAAGATAAAGGAGTATATTGAAACGGGAACAATAAAAAAATGGGAGGAATTGAAGAAAGAAATACCAGTTGATATTGAATCTCTTTCCTCGGTTGAGGGCGTTGGACCAAAAATGATAAAGGTTCTTTATGAAAAGCTCGGAGTAAAAAACATAGATGATCTTGAAAGGGTGGCAAGACAGGGGAGAATAAGAAGGCTGAAGGGATTTGGAGTGAAGACGGAAAAGAAAATACTGGAGGCAATAGAGTTTGCAAGAAAGAAATATGGAAGATTTATTCTCGGATATGTTCTCCCTGAAGCCATGCAGATTGTTGACGTTCTTAAGCCACATGTAAGCAAAATAAGTCTTGCAGGTTCTATAAGGAGAAGGAAGGAAACTGTGGGGGATGTTGATATCCTCGCTGTCTCTCCCAAACCCAAAGAGGTTATGGATATCTTTACCTCAATGAATGGAGTTGAGACTGTTCTTGCGAAGGGAATTACCAAGTCATCCATAAGAATGAGCAGTGGAATTCAGATTGATTTGAGAATTGTTGAGGAATCAAGTTTCGGTTCAGCCCTTCAGTATTTCACGGGAAGCAAGGAGCATAACATTGCTCTGAGAAAAATTGCCATAAAGAGGGGATGGAAACTGAATGAATATGGCCTTTTTGAGGGAGAGAAAAAAATAGCTGGCAGGGAGGAGGAAGAGATATATGAAAAGCTTGGAATGCAGTGGATTCCTCCAGAGCTGAGAGAGAACAGGGGAGAGATTGAGGCTGCCATGATGCATGCCCTTCCGGAACTCGTGGATTATAATGACATCAAAGGAGATCTGCACACCCACACCAAATGGAGCGATGGAGCTAACACCATAGAGGAAATGGCAATGGAGGCAAAGAGAATAGGGCATGAATACATCGCCATAACGGACCATGCAGGCAGGCTCAGGGTGGCGGGCAGCATGGATGAGGCTGCTATCAAAGAACAGGCAAGAGAAATTGAGAGGCTAAGAGAAAGAATTGATGGGATTGAGATATTACATGGGGTTGAGGCAAACATAATGAAGGATGGAAGCATTGATATCAGCAATGAAGTCATGAAAGAGCTTGATTTTGTGATAGCGAGCATTCACTCTGCCTTCAGAATGGAGGAGAAGGAGATGACATCCCGTCTCATAAAGGCAATGGGGAATGAGCATGTGAAAATAATAGGTCATCCCACAGGCAGGATATTGATGAAGAGGGATGCCATAAAACTGGACATGGATGCTGTGCTTGATGCGGCAAAGGATAATGGTATTGTGATGGAGATAAACGCATATCCCGAGAGACTTGATTTGAATGATATTAATGTCAAACTTGCCATTGAGCATGGTGTAAAGCTATCAATAGGAACAGATTCCCATAACAGAGAGCATCTCAGATACTATGAGCTTGGTGTGGCCGTGGCAAGAAGGGGGTGGGCTGAGAGGAAGCATATCATAAACACCATGCATGCCAAGGAGCTTAAAAAATTTTTAAGCAGGTAATATTTTTAAGGTACTTACTCATTACACTATATGAAGCAGAAAATAATTGTTCTTGCGGTTATTTTTGCACTGGCTGTTACTCCATCATTGCTTGGGGCATCTGTTGAAACGAATGATAACTTCACCCATGCTGTGATGGGTGAGTTGTGCGCTGTGAGCTGGTGTCCTCACTGTCCAGTAGCATCTGAGAAGATATATGATTTGTTCAATAACCATACCAATCTGAAATTTTATTATGTCACCCTTGTCCTTGACAAAAATCCACTTGCCCAGAAGAGGTCACAGTGGCTTATGGATGCATACATACCAATGCTCTATCTTGATGGCGGTTACAATGTTGTTGACAACCCGGAAAATTATGAGCAGGAAATAATGAATGTTGGAGCCAGAAATGTGCATGATGTTTCAATAAATGTTACGGCAAGCTGGGTGGGAGATGCAAAAATAGAGGTGCAGGTTCATGTGAAGAACAATGGAAACAAGCTTTACATAGGACATGTTCGCGCCTATGTTACTGAAAAAACATCAAGATGGTTTGATGAGAAGAAGCTCCCGTTCCACTATGCATTTCTTGACTATGCAATAAACACCTATGTTTTTGTGCGGGGAGGAAAGGAGAGTGTGATAACAGCAACATTTGATGGAAATGCGCAGCACGGAAATTACACCTTTGGAGATATAAAGGAGGGAAATATTGCAATAATTGCCTCCACTTCCTACTGGATGCCATTCATACAGAACAATCCATGGGAGAAACCAAAGCCAACCCACTTCATAGCCCAGTTTGTGGATGATGCAGCGGAGGTTGAGATATAATCTCTCATCCCTCTAAAAAATTATTTTTTCCATCAGATATGCTTTTCCTCCATCCGTGTAAAAATCATCTATTGTTTCCTTTATCCTGAAGCCATGCTTCAGGTAGAAATTTATCGCATCCCTGTTCTCCACTCTCGTTTCCAAATAAAATCTTCTCACCTCTGGAAATGATAGCATGAGATGGGAAAGAAGCTTTGAACCTATACCCCTCCTCCTGTAAGCAGGAAGCACAGCCAGCATGAGGATACGAAGCTCTTCCTTGCCTGTCCTCACAGAATTTATGAAACCAACGATTTTTCCATCCATTTCATATACAAAGAATCCATCGGGATTGAGACTCCACAGATGGAATAGTAGGTCAAGAGTATAATGCTCATTGAGAGATGAAGCTGCAATGCTGTAAACCTGCTCCACATCCTCAAATCTGAATTTTCTTATTGCCATGTGAATCCAAATTTTAATGCATCTGTGGGGCATGCATCAATGCACAGTCCGCATCTTATGCACTCTGCACTTTTATTATCGTAAGGCATGTTTATGTCCATCGGGCATGCAATGGCACAGTTATAGCATTTCAAACATTTGCTCTCATCAAATTTTATCTGAAGCAGACTGACTTTATTGAAAGGCCCCATCATTGCTCCCACAGGGCAGAGATATTTGCACCACCCTCTCCTCACAAAGACTATGAGAAATATTGTAAGCGCAACAAGGGTTATTTTCGGAATGAAAAACGCTGTTGGTGTGTATCCACCAGGGCTGAGGAGAAGAATTGGAATTGTGGCAGTCAGACCGCCTATGGGGCATATATTTGTGTAAGCCATCGTTCCTGTTATATAAACCACTGGAGGTATTGCAGCGAGTATGGCATATTTTATATATCTCGCCTTCCTGTCCCTCTCGCTCATCCCCTTTTTATTTTTCTTTTTATCTTTCCCTATCAAATCCTGCAGAAATCCAATAGGGCAGGCCCAGCCGCAGGCAGCTCTTCCAAATATGGAGGATACGATGAATATTGTCCCTGTTAATATCAATGCAAGGGCAATGCTTGTTTCCAGAACAGCATGTTCCATTATTCCGATGGGGCATGACATGGTTGCCTGAGGGGCCTCCCAGCAGTAGAAATATGGATAAATCAATCCCGTTACACCAAATATGAACGCCGCATTTGTTATGAATAGAAATATGAACTGTGAAGCCAGCCTTTTCTTCTGGATTGGCTTCGTGTATTCCTTCTTTATCCTGCTTTTGGCTCTCTTTCCTCCTGCAAGGAAAAGAAGTGGCACAGGGCATGAGGCGCAGTTGCCACTACATATCATCTTTCATCACCATTGCCTCATTCAAAATCTCTTCCAGTTTGTTCAAATCGGGCCTTCCTGCTTTGCCGTCAGCCTTTCCTGAAAATGCATACCAGTATGTTGTGTTATTCTTTGTAAAAAGAATGACTGTTGTTGGTGTGCTTGAGGGATTTTCTGCAGGCGTATAGACATTCAGCCATCTCAGCCCATCTTTCTCATTGAATATGTCTATGGAGAAGAGGGTTATGTTTGAAAAGTTTCCTGTCATCCTTCCATCGCTCTCACTTCCATCCACAATTCCCTTTGCTTTCATCTCTTCCCACTGCTCTTTGCATGGGTCGCATCCTGTATCCCAGAAGAATAGCATTACAACATGCTCTCTGCTTTCATTTAACACTGCTTCAGGATGAGCGGGAATGCCTTTCTTATGGAAGAATGGAGGATACTCCACCCAGAATGTGGAAAAGGATGCTGCCTTTGGAAGGAGTGCAATGCATCCAAGGCATCTTGATTCATTGAGCCTTTTTGAATCCTCATATCCATAGTATAGCCCAGATGCAAATAGAATGATTGATATGATAAGTACTGCAACCTTTTTCATCTACACACCTATCTGAAGCGGACTCACTATTTTTTTGATGAGAGCTATTGCAGAAAGGGATGCGAGATAGCTTGATTTTGGATTGTTTGGATTTGGCAGATTTTCCACTTCAGCTCTCAACCTCCCAAATTTTCCATGAGCAAGAACCTTATGACTGTTGAATTTCACCACTGGGTCAGCAACAATCTTTACTTTTGTTCTGTCAAATCCTATGCCTGCAAGGGAGAGGCAGGCTGCAACATTTATGTTTTTTGGAAACTGTTTTACTGCCTCCCTTGCATTCCCTTCAAAAAGAATAGTTCTTCTGCTTAAATGCCTGCCGAGCGATTCAGGTGATTTGGTTGTTACGAGAGTTACTTCATCTATGCCTGCCATGCTTGCTGCCTTTATTCCATCTATACCTGCTACAGCTCCTGATGGAAGATATATCTTTGCACCATGCCTTTTAGCCACATCTATCAGATGCTCCCTGAATTCATCATCAAACAGTGTGCCGATGGTCATTATTATGAGATTCTTTCCCTGTTCCAGAACCTTTTCAGCATATTCCCTCACCGCCTTCTGGGAGGCTGCCTCAAAAACTATATCAACTTTTGGAATGAACTCCTCGACATGCATGAATTTTGCCTTTTTCAATTTTGATGCAAGTTCCATTGCTTTTTCTTCAACAACGTCATAAAGATAAATCTCATCTATCTCCTCCATTTCATCTGTTGCCATTGCAACATCGGTTCCTATGGCGCCGCATCCAATAATGCCAAGTTTCATTGAAAGTATAATTATGTCATGTTATAAACCTTCTCATTGAATGGGGTTTGTCGAATAAATCAGAATGAATAAGGAAATTGCCATGTAGGTGTTTATGTTATGAACGATAGCCATGGCAATTATATGTTTCATTCTCATTGATTTTTTCCTGTATCTTGTGAATAAT
>JAGGXW010000023.1 GCA_021162815.1 Thermoplasmata archaeon
CAAACCATTGATAATAGGAAAGATAACAATAAGAGTGAATGCTGGAAATAGCACCTCAGGTATTGATGCAATATATTACAAAATAAATGATAGGGAATGGAAGAAATATAGCAATCCAATTAAGCTAACGTTCGATGGTGTATACACAATAAAATATTATTCCATAGACAATGCTGGAAATAGAGAAGAGACAAAGAGCATAACAGTAAAAATTGAGAAAAGTAAGCCCTCGTTAATTATTAAAAAACCAGAAAATGGAATTTATTTATTTGATAGAAAAGTATTTCCCTTCTGCAAACCATTGATAATAGGAAAGATAACAATAAGAGTGAATGCTGGAAATAGCACCTCAGGTATTGATAGGGTTGAGTTTTATGTTGATAATAAATTGAAATATACAGATGAAGAAGAACCGTATGAATGGACATATGATGAAGGGGCTATATTTAGACATAGACACTATATAACCGTGAAGGTAGTTGATACGGCAGGAAAAGAAGCAGAAATAACACAAAGAATATGGATATTCAACATCTGACCATACTTGCTCCTATATTTATTTGATTGAAGTGGATTCAGTTTCTCAAACATCAAAACAATGTTTATATAATATTCAAACAACATAAACTAAGTATTCATATAACAAAAACTCATTTCACTTCAAAAACTTCTTCTTTCCATTTTCAATGATGAAGACTCTTCCTTTTCTCTTTGCTTTTCTGTGCTTCAATCTCTGCACTTCATTGAACATATCCACACTCACTATTGCCCTGTGTCCTCCTCTAAATATTATCTCCTCCCATTCAATGTAGCCACAATATATGGGATTAGACAAAATTCTTGCTACGGTCTTTTTCCCCCATCTTCCGCCTTTCTTCGTTTTTATTCCATTTTTATTCAGCCATTCCTCGATTTCCTTCAAACTATGCCCATCCAAATACATCTCAAACATTTTTTTAACAACTCTTGCCTCACCATCAACAACAGCAAGTTTTCCATCTCTGTATGTATAGCCATAAGGTGGTGGAGAGCCAAGTATGCCCTTACCCTGCTTCGCCTTCTGCCTCATGCCGATGTAGACACGTTCACCAATCTGCTCGCTTTCAAGCTGCGCTATCCTTTGAATTATATCCATGACGAATCGTCCCATGGCTGTGCTTGTATCCAGGCTTTCGGTCATTGAAACAAATTCCTTGCCTTTTTTTCGCAACTCCTCCATCATGAGCATGAAGTTTTTGCTATTGCGATGAATTCTGTCCATTTTCATTACAAGCAGAATGTCCCAGCTGTCTATCTCCTCCATCATTTTTTTGTAAGCTGGCCTGTTGGTGTTTCTCCCGCTGTAGCCATCATCAACATACTCTGCCGCTATTTTCCAATCTCTTGCCTTACAGTAGCTTCTAAGCTTCTCCAGCTGGGCGGCAAGACTGAAGCCTTCCTTTGCCTGATCTTCCGTACTCACCCTTGCATATATGGCAACTTTCATGTTATCGTGTCCAACGGTAGTCCGTAAGACACTATTTTTTGTGGTAATATAAGCATTTCCATTTCGTTCTGTGCTGCAGAAACATGAATTATGTAAATGCAGTATATGTTCTATGTGAACTGAATACGCTTTTCTGCGATACAAACAAAAATTAATGCAAAACTGTTTAACAGCATGGATTTTGACGCGGTGCTGGAGCCAATAAATCCATATGCCATGCCCGTGAAGAAATACGACATTGCCAGCAGCTTTTACCACCTCATCATGGGTGTGTGGGAAATAAATACGAATGTCATGGCAATGAGGATGGCGGAGATAAGAAAAAATGAGAGCATACTTGACCTTGCATGCGGTACCTGCTGGGTTGCCGAAAAGTTTCTTTCATTATCCAGGAATGTCATAGCCATCGACATATCTCAGGGCATGCTGAATGAATGCAGAAAAAGGATTGGAAATGAAAATATAATGCTGGCAGATGCCTTTCATCTTCCATTTAAAGATGATACCTTTGATGTCGTTTTCTCCTCCTTCTTTCTTGATCTCCTTCCGGAGAGTTCAATCCTGCCAGCCATAAATGAGATGGCAAGGGTGATGAAAGATGGTGGAAGACTCATAGCTGTCTCAATGAGCAAGTACGGGCATGCCCTCAAAAAATTTGCCAGAATGCTGTATGAGGTTGCATATCTCAAATGGCCCATGGTAAAGGGCTACCGCCCCAGCAGCAGGCCAATAAGGCTGAAGGATGAGTTAATTAAAGCAGGCATGAAGATAAAAAGGTGGAAGCTTACCACCATCCCACTCTTCCACTTTCCAGTGGAAATAGTGGTTGCCACATATTAGTATTGCATATTGCTTTATTTAGTTTAGTTAGTATGTGTACTAAATAATCTCTGCACATATTTAACGAGAACAACATAATTTAAATTCATTGCATGGATGTCTCTTTGATATGGCAAAGAGCAAGAGCATGCATGACAGAATGTTCATAATGCTTGAGAGATGGCTCAGAAAATTTCACAGAGCTTACATAAACATATATGAAAAAATGACCCTCGAGGAATTTGAGATGGTGGGTATAAAGAAGGATGATAGAGTACTTCATATTGGCTGTGGTCCCATTCCCAACACACTCATCGTTCTTGCAAGAAATATACAGGCAGATTATACAGGAATAGATAGAGATAGGGAAGCTGTTGAGATGGCAAAAGAAATTGTAAAGGAGTATGGTCTGGATATTAAAATAGAGTATGGTGATGCGTTGACATATCCTCTCCAGGACTATGATGTGATTGTTGTTTCCTATGGAGTAGAGCCTGCTGATATGGTTTTTGAGAGGATAAGAAGGGATGCAAGAAAGGATGCCAGAATAATATACAGGAAGCAGTGGGATTTCATGGACAGAATTTACGGAAGGAAAAGCATTCCTCATGGTTATGAAATAATGGCAGAGCATAACAGGAGGGATCTGATAAAATCATACCTCCTGAAAATAAAATGAGTTTAAATGATAATTATTAAACTGAAAATATGTAGTATTTATACTAAATAAATTTAAGATGCATAGATGATAAACTTTTATTAAACTGTGCTGCGAGAAAAATGGTGTTTTTCAGTGGTTTCCATCAAAAATGTTTTATTCATCCATTCAGTAAAAAATAATGAACAAAATTATGGTTATTATTACAACTGCCTTTTTACTTGTACCGGCAACACATTCTTTGAACACTACCACCATCACTTTCGGGCCGTACACCCAGAATGTGAGCAATGATAGCATAACAATTGTGTGGGAAACGAGCATGGCAACATCCATCAACAGTGTCAAGTACTGGAATGGTGAAGAGAGATATACTGTATATGACAATAGCACATCCACACATCATGAAATAAGAATATCTCCTCCTTTTTCAACTGGCTATTATTCCGTTTCCTCCGATGATGTCAGCAGTAATGAGTACAGATTTGAGCTCGCCAGCCATTGCTATGAAACTGGAGAATTCAGGTGTGTGATGTATGGAGATAGCAGGGGCCATTGGGATAACTGGAAACATGCCAAGGAAGTTGCCAACGCAATCAATAAAGAAAAGCCAGATATTGTAATACATGGCGGAGATATGGTGGGAGAGGGTGCCGATATTGGACAATGGAATGCTTAGCTAAGCTTCATGATGCCACTGATGCAGAATACCACGCTATTTGGTGTACTCGGAAACCATGAGAAAAATGGAAGCAGGTATTATCAGATATTTTCATTACCAAACAATGAGATGTGGTACAGTTTTTACTATGGCCCATGCCAGTTCATAGTGCTGGATAACTATGCTCCATGGAATAAAACAAGCAGCCAGTACAGATGCTTGAGAAGGAACTTGCCTCTCCAGCTACCTTCAAAATAGTGTGTTTTCATGAACCAATTTACTGCAGCGGGGGGCATTCTCCGAGGAAAGATGTGAGGGCGGTATGGGAATCTTTATTCATAAAATATGGTGTGAATATTGTTTTTCAATCACACAACCACTACTATCAGAGGAGCAATCCAATAAATGGTATCATCTATGTCATCAGCGGCGGCGGGGGCGCACCTCTATATAATCCCGGTTATGCATCATTTGTGAATAAAAGCAGGAAGGCATATCATTACTGCGTTCTGGATGTGAATCTCAGCAGGAAGGAAATGGTCTTTTATGCTAAGGATACAGACGGAAATGTGTTTGACAGCATTGTTTTTCATGACTGCTCCTTGAAGGTGAGAATTTCGAGGCTCGAGGATGGTCTTTATATATTTAACAGGAAAATTGCAGGCATGTCATCTCCTGTGATAATAGGGAAAATAGATGTGGTTGCAAATGTTACAGGAGATGCATCAGCAATTGAATTCTATGTGGATGGCATATTAAAATACAATGATACAGCACAACTCTACACATGGGCATGGGATGAATTTGCCATAGGAAAGCATGAGATAATGGTTAGAGCATACGGGAATGGCAACACTGCAAGCGATGAAATGAGTGTATTCATATTTAATTTATGAGTGAATGATGAGGAAAATAAAATCCTGCTGTGAAGCATTTGAATGCAATAGGGCATATTCTTATAAAATCAACAGATGGTTTTTTATATCCTCCGGTGAGAAAATTTACAGAGAAGAATCTTATGGGCCCGCCCGGATTTGAACCGGAGTCCCTGGCTCCCAAAGCCAGAAGGATAGGCCAAGCTACCCCACGGGCCCCCGCCATAAAATAGAAATAAAGATAAAAAACTTTTCCTGTTTTCATGACATGAAAAAATTTGTGGCATACATCATACTGCTCATGGCAGCCATTTTCATTTATGGTAACTCTGTTCTAAGCCTTCTCATTAAAAGCCAGATTGAGGTGAACAGCTTTGTATTGCTTTCCTCAGCCCTTTTGAGTTTCATGACAATGTTTCTTCCTGCATTGCTTTTCATGAGTTTATATTATGACATTTCCTTATCCGAAGCATTCAAAAGATTGTATTTCAGGAAAGAAAATATCTCAATAGCAATTCTGTATGGGGTTATTGCCCTCATATCCTTCATCATGATTGCTTCATTGCTGGTTTATCTCCTTCACATAAACACAACAAACACACTTGCGGAGGAGATAGTAAAAAATATTGATTATTTCCTGCTTTTCCTCCTTCCAGCAACAGCAGCCATAACAGAGGAGACATTTTTCAGAGGATTTATTCACATGCAGATTGAAAAGAAGCACGGATTTGTTATTGCAGCCATCATTTCATCATTCCTGTTTTCCATGGCTCATCTTGCATATGGCTCATCCATTGAGCTTATCATGACTTTCATATTCGGAATATTTCTGGCAGCATCCATTCATCTTTCGAAAAATATTCTCTCTCCGATAATTGCCCATTTCCTCTACGACTTCATGGCATTTCTGGCTTTAATGCATCTAGTGTGAGCTTTACTCCTTCACAAACTTGTAGCCGTAATAGATGGCTCCCTTCTCTCCATCATCCATTATACGACGGAATGTTGCCTTTACTCGCATCCCTATTTTTATTTCATCCTCCTCGCAATCCACAATCTCCCCTATGAGGTGTGGTCCCTCATCCATTTTTATGAGAGCCATTACATATGGCTCCTCTCCCTCAAAATGGGGTGGAGGTGAATGTATTACTGTATAGCTCACCACCGTGCCTGTGCCTTTAAGCTTGTAGTCCACCATCTTTCCTGCAGATTTTCTTCTGCATACCGGGCAGATGGGGCGTGGTGGGAAGTATACCCTTCCGCAAACAGTACATTTCTTTCCAATCAGATTATACCTTGCCGGTATCTCTCTCCAATACCTCGGGACAGCCATTTATATCGCCTCCAGAATATTCACAACAGCCGTTCCTCCTGAGCCTCCAACATTGTGTGTCATTCCTATCCTTGCATCCTTCACCTGTCTCTCTCCCGCTTCTCCTCTAAGCTGCAGTGTTATCTCTATCACCTGTGCAACTCCTGTTGCTCCAACAGGATGTCCCTTTGATTTGAGTCCTCCAGAGGTGTTCACGGGCAACTCACCATCAAGGGCTGTTAGTCCCTCCTCCGTTGCCTTGCCTCCCTCTCCCTTCTTGAAGAATCCCAGATCTTCTATTGCCATTATCTCCGCTATTGTGAAGCAGTCATGCACCTCAACAAGGTCTATATCCTTTGGAGTGAGCCCGGCCTGCTTGAATGCTCTCTCTCCAGCATGAATAGTTACTGGCAGTGCATCAAAACGGGAGCGATTGAATAAAGAAATGGTATCGCTTGCCTGAGCTGATGCACGGAACCTGACAATCTTATCCGTGTACTCCTTCGCAATGTCCACGGGAGCAAGCACAATGGCGGCGGCGCCATCCGTTATGGGGCTGCAGTCAAGGAGATGAAGAGGATCTGCAACCATTGGTGAGGCGAGGACATCATCCACGGTTATCCTTCTCTTGTACTGGGCATTTGGGTTCATGCTCCCGTTATAATGATTCTTCACGGCAACGCTTGCAAGCTGCTCAGGGGTTGTTCCATATTTATGCATGTGATATCTTGCCATGAGAGCATATAAGCCGGGAAATGTCATTCCAAAGAAAGCCTCCCATTCTCTATCAGCGGCGCTTGCAAGAACATTGGTGGCTTCGGTTCCAGCAACATCTGTCATTTTCTCTGCTCCACCAACTATCACTATATCATGCATGCCTGATGCAACAGCCATGTATCCATGTCTCACAGCAATTCCTCCAGAGGCGCATGCTCCCTCCACTCTTGTTGCGGGAATGTGAAATTCCTCCAGACCAGCAACTTCTATGGCGAGGGGTGCAACATGCTCCTGTTCAACGAAGCCACCGCTTGACATTCCTCCAATATACATGGCATCTATGTCCTTTCCCTCTATTCCGGCATCCATTATTGCCTTCATTCCTGCCTCTGCTACAAGGTCACGGAATGATTTATCCCATATTTCTCCAAATTTTGTCATTCCCACTCCTATGACTGCCACTTCTCTCATTTTAGCTCACCCTTAAACTTCATATATGTTCCATAATCAACATATTTCTTTCTGGATATCATCTCTCTGAGATTCCGCCTTGGATAGTCCTCTATTCCCTCCATTACGGTGATATCAAACGCATCGCTTCCCGCGCCAGAGCCGAATGAGACAGCTATTATTCTATCCCCGGGCTTTGCGATATCAAGCGTTGCTGCAAGACCCACAAGCATTGAGCCCGAGTATGTATTTCCTATTATCGGGCAGAGCAGGCCCTGCTCATACTGCTCCTTTTTGAAGCCCAGCATTTTCGCAACCCTTACCGGAAACTTTCCGTTCGGCTGATGAAAAACGGCATAGTCATAATCCTCTGGCCTTGTACCCATCTTTTCCATGAGCATCTTTGCCGCATTAGTTATGTGCTTGTAATATGCTGGCTCTCCTGTGAATCTCTCTCCATGCTTCGGATACGGCTGCCCTTCACGGCGCCAGAAGTCAGGGGTATCGGTGGCAAATGATGTGGTGTAGTTTATCTCCGCTATCCCTCCTTCCTTGCCAACAATGTATGCAGCTCCTCCAGCAGCAGCCGTGTATTCCAGAGCATCTCCAGGCGCCGCCTGCGCCACATCTGCACCGATTGCCATGCCATATTTTATCATATTTGCCTTCACCAGCCCGATGCAGTTCTGGAGTCCTGCAGTTCCGGCCTTGCATGCGAATTCATAATCTGCTGCGGTGAGGTATGGGGTTGCTCCCACTGCTTCAGCCACTATCGTTGAGGTTGGTTTCACAGCATAGGGATGGCTTTCGGAACCAACATATATTGCTCCTATCTCGGATGCATCTATGCCAGAGCTTTCTATCGCCCTTCTTGCCGCTTCAACTGCTATTGTTGCTGTATCCTCATCTATTGATGGCACAGATTTTTCAAAAATTCCAAGTCCGCCGGATATTGATTCTGGCTTATCTCCCCATATCTTTGCTATCTCTTCGACCTTTATTCTATAACGGGGCACATATGCCCCATAACCAACAATGGAGACCATTTTTATCGTTGAATGAAGTCAAAATGGTATATAAAAATGTCGTTTTTGAGGTTTAACAATAGTTATATTTACTCATAAAATAAGGATTTAGATGCAACCTAAAAAAATCGGAAAGGATGCCCTTGCCGCTCTGTTTGATAGAATTAAAGACGAATATGAAGTGTACGCTCCCGCAGGAAGGGAATTTTTTGAGAGAGTTACCAGTTTTCATGAAGTGGAGCTGAGCAGGAGGGCAACAGCCAAAAACATTTTCTTTCCCCCGGAGCAATCATTGTTCAAATTCAGGAGGATGGAAGGTGGATATGATATAAAGATGGATGGAATGAAAAGAAAGGTTGCTTTGTTTGGAGCCAGAGCATGCGATACCCATGCAATAAACATGATGGATAGATACATGATGGGGGATATAGAGGATGAGTATTATGCGAACATAAGAAAAAACTGCATTATAGTTGGAATCACATGCAATGAGCCGTTCAAAAGCTGTTTCTGCACATATTTTGGAAATTTTGAGCCATGCTTCTATGATATATGGCTCACAGATATTGGAGAGCATTACATAATTGAGGCAGGCAGCAGGGCAGGAGAGAACATCATCAACTCCATTCAATGTGAGGATGCAAGCAGGGAGGATATGGAAATGAAGATGAAAGTCATTGAAAGGGCAAAAGAAAAGATGTCCATTCCATCCAAAAAATTTGATGCATCTGCCTTTTCCGAAAGATATCACAGCAATATATGGCATGAGATTATGGAGAGATGCATATGCTGTGGTAAATGCAATTTTGCATGCCCCACATGCCATTGCTTTGATGTGTTTGACACCATTAACCTTGATGGAAGCGGGGAGAGGAAGAGAAAATGGGACTCCTGCCATTTCTACGACTATGCGAGAACATCTGCAGAAAATTTCAGGAAGGAGAGGATATCAAGGGTTAAATACAGGGTTTACGACAAATTCGTTTTTTCGATGGAGAGATATGGCATGCAGGCATGTGTGGGGTGTGGGAGATGCTATGATGTATGTCCTGCGGAAATTGATTTGAGAGAAATTATAGAGGTGATGGCATGAGTTTCATTCCCTATCTCACAAAAATAGAGAAAATTGTGCAGGAATGCAATGACACAAAAACTTTCTGGGTGGAGTACAGCAACAGCTTTAATCCAGGTCAGTTTGTTGAGATAAGCGTTCTGGGATATGGTGAGGCTCCCATTTCCATTGCTGGAGGATATGAGAATGGCATCATGCTCAGCATAAGGGCTGCGGGAAATGTTACTAAAAAGCTCCATAACATGAAGGAAGGAGATGTTGTTGGCATAAGGGGGCCGTTCGGCAAGCCATGGCCTGTTAATGATGTTATGGGAGAGAATCTGCTCATGATCGCCGGAGGGATAGGACTTGCCCCTCTCCGCCCCTGCATAATGCATGCAATTGAGAACAGAAATGATTATGGAGAGGTATTGCTCCTTTATGGTGCAAGAAGTCCAGTCCAGATGCTTTACAGGAGGGAGTATGAGGAATGGAGGAAGAGCATTGATATGGACATAATAGTTGACAGGGGAGATGAAAGCTGGAAGGGAAAGATAGGGCTTGTTACAGAGCTGATGGACGAGGTGGATTTCAAAGGCTATGCATTTGTTTGCGGTCCTCCAGTAATGATGAAATTTGTTTCAATGAAGTTGCTTGAGATGGGATTTGATAAGTCGAAAATATTCCTTTCACTGGAAAGAAACATGAAATGCGGCATGGGCATATGCGGCCACTGTGCCATAGCAGGAAAATATGTATGCCTTGATGGTCCAGTCTTCAGCCTTGAGGATGCTATGACCATGCTTGAAAAGCCGGTTGAACTGGAGGGGGTGTTATGAAAATAGGGGTCTTTTCCTTAACATGTTGCGAGGGCTGTTCTGTTCAATTTCTCAACATTGAGAGTGATATCCTTAAACTTGTTGAGAAGTTTGATATAAAGAACTTCAGACTCATAAAGGAAAGGAATGAGATGCCTGTTGATATCGCATTTGTTGAGGGTTTTCCTTCAAATGATGAGGAGGTGGAGAAGCTTTCTTACATAAGGGAAAACAGTAAAATACTTGTCTCCATGGGAGCATGTGCTTCCAATGCCGGCATACCGGGAATGGTGAATTACGCAGGCAAGAAAGCAAAGGGAATAAAGGAATATGTGGATGTTGATTACTTCCTTTATGGATGTCCATTTTCCATTGATGAACTCATGGAGCTTATATCATGCATCTTTCATGGCAAGGAATTCAGAAACAAAAACCAGAATGTGTGTTCAGAGTGTTATTTGAGGGGTGTGGATTGTCTTCTTGATAAGCATATACTTTGCATGGGTGGTGTTGCAAGAGCAGGATGCAATGCCGTATGTCCATACAATGGACATGAATGCTCTGCATGCAGAGGAGGATATGAGGGGATTGATATTAAATCTCATGCCAGACTCCTTCTGAGCAAGGGCTTTTCTGAGGAAGAAATAATAGATGCCTATGAAATGTATATGCATGAGTATGTGGAGGAGCTGAAAAAATGGCTGAAAGAGAGATAAATATTGAGGATATAACCAAAATAGAAGGGCATGCCAATTTGCTCATTAAAATTGAGAATGATGAGCTCAAAGAAGTTCGTTTAGGAGTGCATGAGGGAAAGAGATTTTTTGAGAAGTTCATGGTGGGAAGAAGTTATAAGAAAATTCCAGAGATGGCGGGCAGAATATGCGGAATATGCACCGTGGCACATGAAATAGCCGCCGCCAGAGCCGTTGAAAATGCATTGAGTGTTAAGGTGCCGGAATGCGTGGAGATGGCAAGAAACATGATGCTCATAAGCTCCCATATTCAGAGTCATTTACTTCATCTTTGCTTCCTTGCCCTTCCCGATTATGTGGGAAAGGATAACTCTCTTGAGATGGATGTGGAGACGCTGAAGAAAATTTATAAAGTTAAAGAGGCAGCAAACAGGATGACGGAGATAATTGGGGGTAGAGCTGTTCATCCATGCGATGTTGTTGTTGGGGGCTTCAGCAGAGAAATTGGCAGGGAAGATGCTGAGAGATATGGAAAGCTTATAAAGGAGGCAATGCCCATTCTGGAGGAAATAGCATCTGTTTTTCTAACCCTTGATTATCCTGATATAAGGAGGCAGAATAATTTTGCATCCCTTTATGGCGATGAATTTTCTCTGTACAGAGGTATGATAAAGACAAGCAAATATGTATTTGAAGAGGGAGAATATGAGAAATACATTGAGGAGAGGAGCATTGATTATTCCAATGCCAATCGTGTTTTTGTGAGAGGAGAGGATTTCATGGTGGGGGCTCTTGCAAGGTTGAACTTCAATGAGATTGATGGAAGAGCAAAAGAGATGATGAATGAGCATGGAATAAAGTTTCCATCAAACAATTCATGCCACATGAACATTGCTCAGGCTCTGGAGATGGTTTATTTTGCGGAGAAAGCAATGGAAATTGCAGATGAATTTAATGGATGTAGCGAGAGAGGAGAGGTGAAAAATGAAAATGGAGAGGGAGTGGCAATAATAGAGGCTCCCCGTGGACTATTGCTGCATCATTATGTCATTGAAAAAGGGAAAGTAAGATACGCAAATATTATCACTCCAACAGCCATGAATCTGGAGAGCATGGAAAGAGACTTAAGATGGCATGTTGAGAAAATACTCAACAGAGATGATGAAGAAATAAAGAAGGAGGCAGAGAAGCTCATAAGAGCATACGACCCATGCATCTCCTGCAGTGTTCATGTTGCGAGGGTGGTATGAGGTTGTATTTGGGAAAATGGGTTGTGGTGGGGTATGTTATGATTATGAAACTATAAATTTTATAGACAAATTAATTTACCTGAAATATAGGAGACTGTGTTAGATCTAATCGAGAGCAGTTGATATAAGGGAAATAAATGGAAAAGATATAAAGGCGGAAACAAATACAGATAATATGGGACTATTGAAAACTGAAGAAGGAAAAATATTCTTTGAGACAAGAGAAAAAAATATTAAGATAATTCATGATGATTTCTTAACAACAAATTTGATTGAAAATAAATCGATTGATTTAATTGTAACATCTCCACCATATAACGTAGATATTCATTATAATTCATTTCAGGATGATATTCCTTATGAGAAATATCTTGAATTTACTGAAAAATGGTTAAGAAAAGCATATTCGTTAATGAAACCTGATGGGAGAATGTGTCTTAATATACCGTTAGATAAAAGCAAAGGGAGAAAAGGTGCAGGATTTCAAACTGTTTATGCTGATATAGTAAATATTGCTAGAAAAGTGGGCTGGAAATATTTTTCAACTATAATATGGAATGAAGGGAATATATCAAGAAGAACCGCTTGGGGTTCTTGGCTTAGTGCAAGGGCACCTTATGTGATTGCCCCTGTAGAGGTTATTATTATCTTTTATAAAGAAAGGTGGCAGAAAATAAGAAATGGAAAATCTGATATAACAAGGAATGAATTTATGGAATGGACTAATGGTTTATGGACATTTTCAGGAGAAAGTAAGAAAAAAGTTGGGCATCCGGCTCCTTTCCCTGTGGAACTTCCCAAAAGATGTATTAAACTATTCAGTTTTGTTGGTGATACTGTGTTAGATCCATTCCTAGGAAGTGGGAGTACTTTAATTGCATGTGCTTTATTGAATAGAAAAGGAGTAGGGGTAGATATAGACGAAAATTATTGTAAATTAGCTAAAAAAAGACTCACAAACGAAGCCAAGGTTGGCCAAGCAAAATTATTTCAACCGTCTACTTCTCAGGAATGGTGAGAACTATGGGGGCATTTATTTGTACAATATCAGAAAGAGATTGGGAAGTTGCACGGAGAATGGGTGTCTATGGTAATAGGAGATATAAGGAGGGGACTAATAACAGGTTAAAAGACAATCAAATTCTGTCAATCATTAGAGATCTCATTTCTATGAAGGAAGGTGACTTGATATTCTTTCATATTCGTGGTAGACAGACTATTCACGGGGTATATGAAGTAAGAGATTCACCTTTCTATGAAGAAAATAGGATATGGAATGATTCTATTGAGATATTTCCTTTTAGATTTTTATTTAAACCACATTTCCGATACAGATATCTTGCTGAATATGATGCCAATATAGAGGTACACTCTCTTTACGAATATATTGATGAAAGAAAAATTAAATCACTTGTCACACTCGAAAATGAGAGGAATATTGAAGCAAGAGGAGTTCGGAAGATATTAAAAGAGGATGCAGAAATATTAATTAAGCTATTACACCGAGATTTTAAGTTAAGAAAATCTCCAAATAAATACACCTTTTCGCCATATTTTCCTGAAAATCCTAAACCTTTAAAAGATTTAGTATTTAAAGTCGGGAGAATCGAAAATGCGATAAAAGCAGTTATTATGTATAACTTAGCACATGATATATCTTTTATAAGACTATTATTTGATGATGAAAATATTTCTAG
>JAGGXW010000004.1 GCA_021162815.1 Thermoplasmata archaeon
GGAGTCATCAAAGTTTGTCCAATAACTCTCCTGTTTTTTATTCTAGAGGAATAAAGATAGACAATGAGTATGAACGTTTTGTTTTAGCATTGCAGGAGGTGCTGCAATGCTAAAGTTAACAGCACCTGTGGAAACTGGTTGGAATAAGAAGTATCTACTGCAGCTTTGGTGTTTACTGGAAAAATTCCTGCCATTATTATAATGGCAACCCAAAACAGGGATAACATTTTTCTTTTCATTCCATCACCAAAAATATAATTTTTTTTTCTTATTTAAAATTTATGAGAAATCCATAATTTATACATAATGACTTAAAAAAATATATTGCTAACTGTGAGCAAAATTGCTCTGTGAGAACAACAGTATGAAGTATAGCATCAGCAATTATGCAGCAAAATTGATTGAATCTACATCCTATATCCCATATCCCCCTATTTTCAGGCTTGGGTCGCCGAGCAATATAAACTCCTGTATTGTCCATGTGTCCCAGTCATCCTTTAGATAATTCTCCTGGGCGGTGGCAAATATTTCTCCCAGCATCTTTGTATCTGAATTCATGTAAGCCTTGAAAAACTCATAGGCAAGCTTTCCTGCTCCCCACTTTGGACCATCGCTGTAAACTCCCGTGAATGCAACCCTCGTTGCCCCTATACTTGCTATTCCCCCTCCATATGGATGGGCAACAAAGTACCATGCAAAGGAAGGATATGATGCATTGAATGGAATGGGAACTCCATCAGCCCTTAAGTCAGAAGAATTGAAATCAGGTTTTGCTGTGAGGCATGCATCAAAGAATATGACCGGCAGCCTGTATGAATTGAAAAGTCCCAGTATGTATGGTGTGATATACAGTCCAGTCCAGTTCTCATCATATGGAAGATGTGTGGCCCATCCGTAGGGGAAGCCATGCCCGGAGTAATAAAGAAAACCTGCTCCTTTCTCAAGCTCCTTTTCAACAACACCCGCCTTTAAATTGCCTTCAGAACTCCATATTTTAACAAAATCAAATCCATGCATAATGTTGGCAACATAATCATTCATGAACTCTCCTTCAATGAGACTATTGCCAGGAAATGTATCTCCTCCAACAAGTATCATTCTCCTGAACCATTTCTGATTGTATGCCCTGCTCTCGTATTCCATTATTTTATTAACCACTTTTTTGGCATCATATAAATTGTTGAATGCAAGCCTGCCAACATACACATCCGGATATAAATCAATGGTATCATTTCCCTTATTCCTGCATCCCCAGTTCCTCTCTCCATATATGCCATTGTTGTTTGTATCCCATGAAGAGAAGACAACTTTTCCATCCTCATATCTGTACAAATCAGCATAGTAAAGGTCGGTGGGCATCCAGAATGTATAACACTTCCACTGCCTCTCGCTGTAATAGGGCACATACCTCATAGGAAGCTTGTATATGCTCCCCGCAAGCAGGACATATTTTACTCCATAATTCTCAACAGCATCTTTTATTGCATATTTTATTTTCTCTCCCTCATCCCTTCCATAGCCAGAGTATATCTGCTCTGTGGTCATGACAAGTGCTTTCACTCCATGACTGTTTTTGAAGGATGCAAGTTTTTCCATTGCATACCTGAATTTTGCAGGTGTTATGATGAGGAGATCATAGGAATCACTCTGATGCTGAACTATCCTCGAAGGATATTTTATATCCGCACTCACATTGGAGTATGATGAGAATATTATCTTCCTTTCACCATCAACAATACCGACTCCAATATGATACGGCGGCTCAACAATCATATAATCCTCTTTCTTACCAATCCATGAGAGGTTGCTCACCACCTTTCCCTTTCCATATTCATTAACATGAATTTCTGTTCCCATGGGGAATGTGCAGACCTCTCCAGCATCTATGGAAAGATGCACCACATCATTCCTTTCCATTCCATTTATGAAAAATCCGCCAATTCCTGCGGATGGTATCATGGCTATGATGAGAATGATAAGAGCATATCGTCTCATGTGGAATATAATAGCTCCAGATATTTATTTCATTTGGTGGATGCTAGGATAAGTTCATCAAGCACATGCTTAATGCAACAATTTCATAACATAAGAATCCCAAATCCAATTGATTAATACAAAAAAGTATGACATTTAGCATATCATGATGGGATCTATCTTTTATCATGTTTTCCAATCTAATAGCACCAACATACTATCTGTACTTCATTTCACTTTTCCGGAAAATAAGGAATATGGACTATGCCACAAATCAAGTCAAACAAAATATATTTATATTCTCCTCTCCTAAATTTAACATGAAGGCATTGCTGTGCCTGGCTGCATTGATTCTTCTTCTCTCGCCTCAGGCAATTCCGCATGAATATGAAAAAGATGCATTAACTTCATCACCCTTTCATCCTGAATGCAAGGAGATTGTAGCCATAGGCAATGCAACAGCAGGAAACTACACTCTCCTGCTTAAAGTGAGGGACCCCGCCCGCCCCGGGTGGCAGGTGCTGTGCATGGTTCCGGCTGGCTATGAATATGATTATCATCATCCATGGACGGGGTGGAGAATGCATTTTGTTGTGAGGCATAAATTCATAGGTACCACCACTGTTGGAGATACTCCTCCAAATATAACGAAGGCAGGCATGCTTCTTACGGATGCTGGCATTGCATTTGGAGATGCCGATGTTTTTTCTTATCTGGTAAATCCAACCAGAAATGCATGGGATGATTTTGACTGGCTCCGCTACGCCGCTCAGTCATCAGATAACATAAATGATGGCATAAATCTAACCATAGATGCTGTGAAGAGATTGCATGCTTCTGGTGTGGCTGAAAACATATTCATTGCAGGTAGCAACAAAGCTGCCATAGTGGAGGCGGATGCCTTTAATTATAAGCTTAAGACCATTGAAAATGGTGTTGCAGCCCAGACAAACTATCCAAAAATGATGTGGAAAAATGATTTTGTGTATCCTCTCTTCGTTGCCTCCAGCTTCTCATCAAATGTTACAGAGTGGGTTGAGAGAGGAGATAGATTAAACCTTCATGCGCTGTTCGGCATTCGTGTTGTTGCTATCAATAATGACAGCATAACTGTAAGGCAGTATCCAATTGGAATGTGGAAGGAAATTCATGAAGGGGAGGGAGCGACTGTAGGCTATTTCTGGGTGGAAGTGAAGAGCATAGAGAATGGGAGAGCGCTTGTTGAGATGAGGTACTCATACAATGAATGGGAAAGAGAGATGATGAGTATTATAAATGCAAAATATGGAAGAATATCGCTGATGGACATGATGAACTGGTCAAGGCTTCATTCTCGGGCGTTAAATGGATTGAGGGGCATGTGCGAAGGAGGTTATGAAGCAGCCACCATTTACAAAATTCCGGAAAAGCATGCTGATATGCTCAGCTGCCTGTGGTTTGCCGCTGATCAATGTTCATCCATATTTGTTCCAGTGCATATATGCGATTATGATATATACGACGCCTATGAAAATGGAGAGGCATCAAAGATAGCATCGCAGCTCCTCTCCAGATATGGGCATGGAAATTTAACCCAGAAATGTATAGAGATAGAAAGGAAATTTATTGAGGAAACTGAAAAGGCGGAGAAGGAAGCAGCATCTCTAATAAAGGAAGGGAAAATACAGGATGCCATAATCCTGCTTACATTGTCGGATATAAAATTGCAGATGAAAGCGATATCAATTGAAAGAGAATGGCTTTCGGAATAGGATGAAAAACATTATTAAAGGTGTCTCTTTTAGCAACGATGCTTGATAAGACCCAGAAGTACCTGTTTCAGAAAAAGCTGGAGGAACTTAAGAAGATAAAGGGTCAGCATACAGAGCTGATATCCCTTTACATACCTCCAAACAGGCAGATAAGCGATGTTATGGCTTACCTCAGGGATGAGTACTCACAGTCATCAAATATAAAATCAAAGCAGACAAGAAAGAATGTTCTCGCCGCCATAGAATCCATAATGTCAAGGTTGAGATATTTAAAACGCCCTCCTCCAAATGGAATCGTTTTCTTTGTGGGCACAATTTACAATGGCCAGCCAAAAATGATTGCCGAAGTGGTGGAGCCCCCCATTCCAATAAACACATATCTTTACAGATGTGATTCTGAATTCTATCTGAAACCACTGGAGGAGATGATAGAGGATACTGATGTCTATGGTCTCCTGCTTATAGACAGAAGAGAATGCACCGTTGGCTTCCTCATAGGCAAAAGAATAGAGATGGCAGCATATATGACCTCTCGCGTGCCAGGCAAGCACGGCAGAGGAGGCCAGAGCCAGAGGAGATTTGAAAGGCTCACAGAAATTGCCGCCCATGAATGGTTTGTCAAGGCTGGAGAGAAAGCAAGTAAGTTATTCCTGGAAAAGAAACATTTGAAGGGCGTACTGGTTGGTGGTCCCGGGCCCACTAAAAGAGAATTTGTGAATGCAAATTATCTGGATTACAGGATAAAGAATAAGATAATAGGCATATATGACACCGGCTATACCGATGAATATGGCTTAAGAGAACTTGTGAACGCTGCTTCAGATGACATAGAGGAGCTGGAAATAATAAGGGATAAAAAGTTAATGAAGAGATTTCTGAATGAAATAAGAAAGGATTCCGGCCTTGCCATATATGGAGAGGAGGAAGTTAGGAAAGCTCTTGAAGCGGGAGCTGTGGACACACTTCTCATATCAGATGCCCTCAACAAATATAAGGTAAAGATAAAGTGCAGCAACTGCGGTTATGAAGGAGAGCTGGTCACAGCAAAGCCCGAGGACATAAAATGCCCCAAATGCGGCATGCCCGCTGAAATCATAGAAAAGATAGATGTTGTGGAGGAATTTGCATCCATGGCGGAGCAGACATCCGCAAATTTTGAAATAATAACGAGAGAGAGTGAGGAAGGAGAGATACTCTACAGGGCTTTTGGAGGCGTCGCCGCCCTGCTGAGGTATAAAATGGGTTAGAGTGCATTAAAATTAATTTTATTCTCGTTAAAAAATTGTTTAACAAAATGTTTTAAAATATGCTAAAATGAAGAGATGTGATGGAATTCAAGGACTATATGAAGAAATTCAATAAATTGATGGAGCCATACATCCCACCAAAACCTTGGAATCCTGTGGAGGAGGCTTTGTACAAGCCCCTTGACCTTTTTAACACCCCCAAAGAGGAGGCAGAGGAATTAAGATTCAAGGCAATAAAGTATGCATTCAAGCACCATTATGAAAATAACAGCTTCTACAAAAAATTCTGCAAGGAGAATAATGTATCTCCAGATGATATAAAGAGCATGGATGATTTAATTAAAATACCTTTCCTTGAGGATAAATTTTTCAAGGATTATCCCTCGGGCAAAGAATTTGCTCTCTGGCTTGCAAACATATATACAGGAGATTTACCAAATGTTGTGATAGAAAAGAGAAACCCTTCCTTCGAGGATGTTATAAATGCATTTAACAAGGCTGGAATGGTGATTGCATACAGCAGTGGAACGAGCGGAAGGCATACTGTCATACCGAGGAGCAAAAGAACATGGATGCGAACCCAGTATGCAATGGCAAAAACTGCTGTGACAATGCTTTATCCATTTCCATTCTGGGCAGATAATGGATATGCTCAATGGCTCATGTCAAATCCATTCAAGACGAACATATTTGCAGGAAAAATAGGAGAGGTTGTTTATCATCTCATAAAAAATCCAGATTGCGCCATAGACAGACCTGTTACGGCAGAGATTGTAAGGCAGGCAATGACAGGAGGAATAAAATCCGCGCTGATCAGATATGTGATGAAGAGAGAGAATAAAAAGACGATGAACAAGCTCGCCAACTGGCTCATAAAAATGGATAAGGAAAAGAACTATGCCGCCATGCTGGGAGCTCCTTTCCTGCTTCACTTTGCCATGAATAAGCTGGAAGAGGATGGAATAACCCTTAATCTTGAAGAAAGAGGAGCCATAATAACAGGAGGAGGATGGAAGATATATGAATATGAGAGAATGCCTGTGGAGAAATTCAGAAAGAGGGCAAATGAGATACTTGGCATACCTGAGGAGAATATCCTTGATTTATATGCAATGGTGGAAGGAAATGGCTACATGATTCACTGTCCAGAGGAACATAATCTCCATATACCACAGACATATTATCATCCATTGGTGCTTGATAGCAATGGCGAGCCTGTTGGAGAGGGTGAGGAAGGAAGATATGCATTTCTTGATGCCCTCTCAGATAGCTATCCCAGCTTCATAATAACCGGAGATAATGTAAAGCTTGTTGGAGAGTGCGGATGCGGGAGAACAACCATAACACTTGATGCAGAGGTGAGAAGAGCAGGTGGAGAGGAAATGAGAGGATGCGCAGAGGAAATGAGGAAAATGCTTGCTGTTGACTTGAGTGGTAAAAATGATTAGTTTAAAGGAGATGAAGGAGAGGGAGTATATTCCAAATAAAACATACATAAAATTAACAATACTTGGCACTCTATCTTTAAGCAAGGTTATGATAACAAACTTTCATTTGCTGAGGAGGGCAAGGAAAATACCCTCAACCAAGAAGTATGTGAGACCAGAGAGGAGATACGAGTTGCCTGAATATAAGCCAGGAATGAAGTGCTATGCAAGAGAGGATACAAAATATCTGAGAAGAACCCTTTATGTTGAGCCATGTGCAAAGGAAATAGTTGCACTTGCCCATGAACTTGGAGCTGGAAAAAAAGATGATTACACATTTGCCAATGATGCCTTCGAATTTGTTAAGAGAAATATTACTCTCGAATACATTGAAATGGATGATGCCGTGGCAACGTTGAAGAGGGGCACGGGAACATGCCTTCACATGCTGAATCTTTATGTAGCCCTGTGCAGGGCTGCTGGAATAAAGGCGAGGTACAAGCTATACGCGCTACAAATGGCTCAGGAGTGGTATGACAGCAATTTCAGCATTGACCCCATGTTTGAGAAATGGTAC
This sequence comes from Thermoplasmata archaeon, assembly GCA_021162815.1. Lineage (GTDB taxonomy): Archaea > Thermoplasmatota > E2 > UBA202 > JdFR-43 > JAGGXW01. The sequence continues at coordinate 6,977 of JAGGXW010000004.1, forward strand.
AGGGCAATGGGATACTTCATGATACATGGTGAGGCAGAGGTACTGGTTGACGGCCAGTGGTATGTAGCAGATGTGGCGCCCACGCCAGAGCGCCAGGCGGCAGCGGGTATACCCATAACGAAATTTGGGGAGGATTCCATAGGTATATGGTTTTTTGCTGTGCCTGGAACGATAATGAAAGTTGAATCCCTTCCATACGGGCTTGGAATTTCTATGAAGCTCCTTAAGCTTATTTCTCCTGGAACGGTGAACAAGCTCAATGCGAATGTGGTGGAGCAGATAGAGAAGGGAAAGAAGATACTGGAGAGGATGGGAGAGGAAGAGTACGACAGGATGGCAAGGAGGAAGAAGAGGAAGCCCATGCTTGAGCTGGAACATAAAGAGGGGCTCATATTCAAATATGAATAAAATATTCTGGTTTTAATGAAGGTAAGGGATATAGACATTGCTGGCGTTAAGAATATTGAAGAGTTAATAGAGCAGTTTTATGAAAGCGGGGGATTTATGGCAAAAAATCTTGCCATGGGTGCAAAAATATTTGAAAGAATGGTAAGGGAAAAGCATTACATCTTCCTTTCCTTTCCAGCATGCATTGTGGCCACAGGAACAAGGGGGGTAATAAAGGAGCTTGTTAAGAGAAAGATTGTGAATGCAATAATCACGACATGTGGCACACTTGACCACGACATAGCAAGGAGTGTTGCATACTATGAGCACGGAACATTTGATGCAGATGATGTGGCGCTGCACGAAAGGGGAATAAACAGGCTCGGGAACATTTTCATTTCAAATGAAAACTACGGAATAGCAATAGAAAACTTCATGAATGATGTCGTAAAGGACATGGAAGGAAGCTATGGGAGCAGGGAGATAGCATGGGAACTTGGTAAAAGGCTGGAGAAGGATAGCATACTCTACTGGGCATGGAAAAATGACATACCCGTATATGTGCCTGGCATAACGGATGGAGCGGTAGGATGGCAGCTGTGGATGCATTCTCAGGAAGGAAAAATAAAAATAGATGTGCTGAAGGATGAGAGAGAACTGTCAGACATATTCTTTGAAGAGGAAAAAATAAGTGGCATCATACTTGGAGGAGGAATATCGAAGCACCATCTCATATGGTGGGCTCAGTTCCATGGTGGGCTTGATAAGGCGGTTTACATAACCACAGCTCAGGAATGGGACGGCTCTCTATCAGGAGCAAGACTGAAGGAAGCAATATCATGGGGAAAGGTGAAGGAAGATGCCGAGCATGTGACTATACAGGGAGATGCAACCATTCTATTTCCCCTGCTTGCACATTATCTTCTCAACAGAATTCGATGATTGTACGAAACACTTTATAAAAGAGCATGTCATATCATAGCATGAAGTTATTTGCTGTGACAGCATCCATGCTCCTTTTAGTTCCATTTATGACAATGATGGCAGGAGCGTTTGAGATAGGAGGATTTGAAATACAGGATGGAGACTTGAAGGGCAAGTATCTGCCCGCTGGCTTAGATGGATGCACCATATCATGCTACACCCACAAACATGTTCTTGACATAGTTTACAGGAAGAATTCAATAGATTTAACCTTTGAATTTTGTGATGACCCCATACTCAAAAAAATAATGGAGAGAGAAAGTCTTTTTAAGGAAGATATAAAGAGGGCTCTCATGAACAAAACCCTCCACATAAATGGGGCAAGAGTTTCTTTCGAATATGAAGGATGCAGCGTGGAGCTTCATGATGCTCCAACAAGATTCATGAAGATATATACCAACAAAATCATCATAAGCAACATAAACTACACCATACAGAGAGTTAAAGAAAATGAAATAAAGCTTATTAAAGACAACCTCACGGGTATATTGATGAGTAGCCTTCCCATGAGTATAGATGGAAATAACATAACATGCTATAACGATGTAATGCTTGTCAGCTTTTCATCGGCTCCAATGAAGCATGTGGAAAATGCTCTTCTGGATGGATTCATGAATAAGATGATAGGAGGAGAGGTGACAATAGCAGGGAGCAGGAGCAATGATACCATTTCATACTTTGATAATGTAACAATAAAACCCGTGATAAAGCATGACAGTATAGTACTGACTGTAAGCGGGGATGAGAATAAGGGAGGAAAGGTGATAAAGGTAAATCTCGCAAAGAATGTGTGCCCATCAAATAAAATGGTTGTGAAATATGATGGAGTTACCATAAAGGAGGCCGATAGCATAGAGGATATTTTGAATCCAAACGATGATGGCTCCAATCCGGAGTACTGGGTCATTGAGGATAAAAACGGTATTTTCATGCTCATTTCCATTCCGCACTTCAGCACTCATAAGATAGATATAAGCTTCATAGTGAACAATCCTCTCTTCCAAGCTCTGGCTGTTGTGGCAGGCCTGGCTGTTGTGGCTGCTGCCACAATATACATGTTCAGGGATTGAGTTTGCCAAAGTCTGCCCAAGTGGATACAAATTTATCCACGGCACGGTCAACAAATGTTTCTTTATATGTGGCGAGGAGAGATGCAACCTTTTCCTCATTCAGCACAACATATGCCTTTTCCTTTCCGAGGGATATTTCCTCCACTATACCCTCCTTTATGAGTTTTTTCATGTGAAACGAAACCGTGGATGGGGCCTTTCCAACATATTCACATATCTCCTTGTGTATCGCTTTGGGATGAAGAAGCAAAAACATGAGTATTCTTCTTGGCACCTCCTGGCGGAGCATTGACAGAATTTTTCTATCCCACTTGCTCATCTCCATCTCTTTCCTGGGGAAATATCTTTTGTACTTTCCATCACTCTTTGCAACAACCATCTTTCTCTTTTCCATATAATGGAGATGGTAATCTATCGTGCTGAGTGACATTCCAAGCGCCCTTGCAATCTCCCTTTTATGGAGGCCTGGAGAAGACTCAATCAGGCTGTAGATTCTTTTCCTTGTCTCATGAGCAAGATGATCTTCCTTCATTTTCTTACAGATGCCAGATACAATAGCACGATTATCACAACATCAAATAGAAACACATTGTAGTTCTGAATGAAATAAAAAATCACTGATTTTATGAGGAAGAATAAAAATGCGCTGCCTATGAACAGAAATTTTATTTCCCTTACTTTATAATAGGAAAGCATTGAAATACCAAATAGCAGTGCTGACAGACCTGCGGTAACCACTATTGAGAATAATACTATCTCATGAATATTAAACACCCCTTTCTCTCATCAGGGCTATATATAAAAAAATTTTGCTAAAGTTCTGAAATTGCACAGAGATTATTTACTGCAAAATAATTCATTTCAATGCATGAGAAGCTTGAAGGAATAACTTTCATTCTCGCTGCAAGCACTGCATGGGCCATAGAGCCTGTTTTTGCAAAGCTATCATATCTCTCCTCAGATTTCATCCACACATCATTTATAAGAGCATTATTTGCAATGATGGTCGCATTTCTTTATCTGAAGTTGAGGGGAAAGAGAATAAAGGTGAGGAAGGAAGAACTTCTTCCTCTCGCATATATAGCAATAGCAGGAACAGCATTCGCAGATTTAATTTACTTTCTTGCCATATCCCAGATTCCTGTGGTGAATGCAGTGCTTATAGGCCATATGCAGCCCCTTTTCATAGTTATCATTGGTTCCTTCACCATACATGAAAAACTATCCACATATGACTATGCTGGCATGTTGCTCATGATAATTGCGGGCATACTTGTTTCATCCAGGAGCATGGAGAATCTCATGTCGCTCCATCTCGGCAGCATTGGAGATGCTCTTGTTTTAATCGCAACAATAACATGGGCAACAACCTCCATAGCCATGAAAAAATATCTTCCACATGAGGATGCAGGAATAATAACATTCTACCGCTTCCTTATAGCCTCATTGATTCTCTCCATCCTCTCATGCTCTATCTCAATAGATTTGCCCAACATATGGCAGATAGCCACAGGCATTGTGGTTGGCACAGGCACAATATTTTACTACCTCGCCCTCCATCGCCTCAAGGCAGCGCAGGTGGCATCCTTAGAGCTCACAACTCCATTTTTCGCTGCTCTGCTGACATTTTTTGTTCTAAAAGAAATGATAACGCCCCTGCAGGTTGCGGGCATA
>JAGGXW010000012.1 GCA_021162815.1 Thermoplasmata archaeon
GGAGTCATCAAAGTTTGTCCAATAACTCTCCTGTTTTTTATTCTAGAGGAATAAAGATAGACAATGAGTATGAACGTTTTGTTTTAGCATTGCAGGAGGTGCTGCAATGCTAAAGTTAACAGCACCGCAATTTTGCCGAAACCTTTATATATCCATTTACCCCCCGTGGTGGTTTATATACCTGCAGGAGCATTTATTATCAAGAAAACCTGTGTTGATAAAGCGCCCTGATGAGGGCACACAGGTTCTGCATCCCCCTTTGCTCTTTTCTCTCCTTTTTCCCTCCCCTTTCCTTTTTTAAATGTCCAGTTCAGCGACAACAGGAGCGTGATCAGATGGCCTCTCCTTTGCTCTCATCTCCCTTGCTATATATGCTCTCTTGCATTTTGATGCAATATCCCGGGAAGCCCATATGTAATCTATTCTCATGCCGGCATTTCTCCTGAATGAATTTGCCCTGTAATCCCACCATGTGTATTCTCTGGCATGGGGATTGCATTTCCTGAACAGGTCGGCAAAACCAATGCTATACAATTCCATCAGTGCTTTTCTCTCCTCCATGCTGAAACCTATGGAATACTGCATTATCTCTGGATTGTAAACATCAATCTCATACATTGCAATATTGAAATCTCCCATGATGATGAATCTTTCATTTACATACTTCATCAGAAATTCCTTCAGCCTTGCTATGAATTCCAGTTTGCGTTTAAAGTGAGGAGAGCCAACCATTCTTCCGTGAGGAAAATATGCACTCATTATTCTTATTCCTTTAACCTCTCCCATTATCAATCTTGCCTCTCCTTCAGTAATATCATCAAAATTTTTTGTATGGCTGTCAAACCCATATTTTGAGATTATGGCAACACCATTGTATGCCTTCTGCCCCGCATGAATTGTGCTGTATGCTATTGCATCCCATGGAAATTTATCATCATCAGCCTTTGTTTCCTGAACCGCCATAACATCTATCTCATGCTCTTCCATGAACTCCAGAAGCTGTTCAATCCTTGCATTTATTGAATTCACGTTCCATGTTGCAATCTTCATGTTGAATAATGTGGCACGCTAATAAAAATTTATATAGAATCCTGATAATAACTCCATGAAACTGGTCATAGTTGGCGGTTCGGCTGCAGGCATGGCGGCAGCGGCCAAAGCCAAGAGAAGCGGAGCTGATGAGGTAGTTGTGTTTGAGAAAAGCAGATTTGTCTCATACGCACCATGTGGCATACCATATTACTTTGAGGGACTTGTGAAAAGCATTGATGAGCTTGTTTACTACACCGCAGAGTTTTTCAGGGAGAATAGAAGAATAGATGTGAGAACAGAGCATGTTGTGAGGGAAATAGATACATCATCAAAGAAAGTTCATGCTCTGGATAAGCATGGAAATGAAGTTGTGGAGGAGTATGATAAACTTGTGCTTGCCACAGGTGGGGAGGCTGTTAAACCTGGTATAGATGGTATTGAGCTTGAGGGAATACATACCATAAGGACACTCGAGGATGGAGAATCTCTTTACATGGATGCGAGAAATGCCCATAATATTGCCATTGTGGGAGGAGGCTATGTTGGCATTGAAATGGCTGAGGCTTTCATAAAAATGGGGAAGAGGATTCATCTTTTTGAAATGATGCCTCATATTATGCCAGCAATGGATGATGAGGTTGTCGTGCCAGTTGAAGAAGAGATGAGAAAAGCAGGAATAAATCTTCATCTTGGAGAAAAGGTGGAGGCATTTGATGGAGATGGCAGAGTAAAGAAGGTAATAACCCAGAATGATAGCTATGAAATAGATGCTGTATTGCTGTCCATTGGCGTGAAACCAAATGTTGATTTTGCAAGGAGAATTGGATTGAAACTCGGGAAATATGGCATAGATGTGAATGAATACATGCAGACAAGCATGGAGGATATATATGCTGCTGGCGATAATGTTGAGGTGTACAATCTCATTACAAAGAAGAAGGATTATATCCCTCTTGCTCCAGCAGCCAATAAGATGGGCAGGATAGCAGGAGAGAATGCTGCAGCTGGCAACAGAAAAACATTTCCTGGAGTGGTGGGAACATCAATAACAAAGTTCATGGACATGCATATTGGAAAAACCGGTTTGTCACTCAAGCAGGCCATGGAAAATGGATTTGATGCTGTTGCCGTGGATATCCAGCATGGAACCAGAAGCCATTATTATCCTGGTGGTAAAAAAATAAATATTCGCCTTGTGGCAGATAGGGACAGCCATGCCATACTCGGAGGGCAAATCACTGGAGAAGAAGGAGTCGTTGGAAGAATAAATACACTTGCTGCTGCAATAACGAAGGGAATGAAGGTGGAGGAGCTATCAATGCTGGATATGGCTTATGCCCCTCCATTTGCTCCAGTATGGGATGGGCTAATAGTTGCCGCAAATGTAATACAGAAGAAGCTGGCATAAAATGTTTGAAATAAAGGAGAGAGATGGATTAGCGAGAATAGGAAAGCTTGAAACAAAGCATGGAACCATCACCACTCCTGCTCTGCTACCTGTGGTAAATCCCCATATTCTTACTATAAAGCCTGCCATCATGAAAAGGCTGGGGGCAGATGCAATCATCACAAACTCCTACATCATATACAAGGATGAAGCGTTAAGGGAAAAGGCATTGAGAGATGGTGTTCATTCCATTGTTTCATTCAATGGCCCCATTATGACCGATTCAGGAAGTTTTCAGATGTATGTTTATGGAGATGTGAATGTTGATGCCATTGAAATAGTCAGATTTCAGAGGGATATAGGAAGCGATATAGGAACAATACTGGACATTTTTTCATACACTGATGATTCCACCATAGCGAAGAGGGAACTGGAGGAGACAATAAAAAGGGCAAAGGAAAGTGTAAGGCATAAGGGAGAAATGCTTCTTGCTTTAACTGTTCAGGGTGGTGTGGATGAGAGGCTGCGGAGATATGCTGGCAAGATCATGAGCAGAATGGCAGATGTTGTTCCAATAGGTGGTGTCGTTCCCCTCATGGAAAATCAGAGATATGCTGATCTGGCGAGAGTAATAATAGCCAGTAAAAAGGGTATAGAGCCTTCAAAGCCGGTTCATTTATTCGGCGCAGGTCATCCAATGGTTTTTCCCATGGCTGCCTTACTTGGATGTGACATGTTTGATTCCTCATCATACATAAAGTATGCGAGAGATGATAGAATAATCCTTCCTGAAGGCACTGTTAGGCTGAAGGACATGAAGGAAATACCCTGCTCATGCGAGATATGCTCAAAATATAGTGTTGAGGAGCTGCTGGAAATGGAAAAGGAGGAGAGGGTGGAGAAGATAGCATTTCATAATCTTGCACAGGCTTTTGCTGAAATAAAGAGGGTTAGGGAAGCAATAAGAAATGGAAGCCTGTGGGAACTTGTGGAAAGAAGGGCAGCATCTCATCCCATGCTGATGGAGGCAATGGAGGTGATAAAGAGGCATAAAAAATGGCTTGAAAAATGGGAGAGCATAAGCAAAAAGAGGGCTTTCATGTATGCTGGGGTGTATTCAGTTCATCGTCCATTAATCTACAGATTCAATGAAAGAATTAAAAAGAGATATGTCCCTCATTTCGGTGAAACTGTTTTTGTTGAGGAAACAAGGAAGCCATACAGCAGAGATGAGAGGTTGAGAAAAATAAGCAAAAATGTTATTGTGAAATCTGCCTTTGGCCCTGTTCCACTGGAGCTTGATGAAATATATCCCGTTGCCCAATCTCTCTTTCCCGAGAAGGTGGATATTTCCACAAGAAGATATGCAAGGAGAATGCTCAATTCTCTTTCATTTTCCTCTTCATACAACTGGAGAAAGGATTTTGATATGAGAAAGATAATAAGTGTTGCAGACTACCAGTTTGGAAGACATGCTGGAAAATATCTGTTTGGAAATGGAGACATAAAAATAGTGAAGTCAAAAAGGACAGGGAAGATAAGAAATGTGTATGTGAATGGCAAGCATGTTGTTTCAATGCGTGCATCTGATGGCTTCTTCACATTAAAACTGGAAGGAGCAAAAATCCTTCATGAGCATTTCCCATTTCCAAAAATGAGGGTAATGGTTTCAGATGATGCCGAACCCTTCATAAGGGATGGAAAAAATGTTTTTGCAAAGTTTGTCATGAATGCAGATGAGGAGATAAGGCCATATGATGAGGTGCTGATTGTGAATGGCAGAGACGAATTAATTGGGGTGGGTCAGGCGATTATGAACAGGGATGAAATGCTTTCCTTTGAAAGAGGCGTGGCTGTAAAGACAAGAGAGGGATTAAATACCTAAGGCCCTCATTTCATCATACCATTCCTTGAATTCATCCATGTATTCCTTAAAATTTTCATCAAACCATTGAAAGAGGCTGTCATCATATTTTCCCTCCTTATTGAATCTTTCCTCAAACTCTTCAAATGAGATTCCCTTCCTTATGGCAAGTATGTAAAACCTCGCTCCAATCTGGTCAGGGGGATTCATTTTAAGCAACCTGCGAAATAATTCAAGAGCTTCATCATTTTTTTCCTCAGCCCATAGATATATGGCCTTGTTGAGTATAGCCCTTATTATATGCCTGTTCTCTATCCAATCCCACTCAAGCCTGTACGGCCATCTATCTCCTATTTTGATTATTTCCATCGCTTTTTCGTAGGCATCATCAAGGTATCTTACCGCTTCCTCCTCATTCCCTTCATTCATCAATATCTCGTACATGAGGAGATATGAATCAAGAAAATATGGGTCTCTTTCAATTAACTGAGCAAGTCTATTTTTAATTTCATCCGTATCCCTCTCCTCATATACATCAAGGATATCATAAAAATCCTCACTCACTTCGTGATCAATATCCACATATTCATCCATCACTGCTATATCATGATCATATTATTAACATTTGTGCATGGCATAAAGGAGCCTTGCCCCTCTGTTATCTATAAAAGAGGAATAAACATTGCCATATTTTTTTAAAAAATTCTCCATTTTTTTGCTGTATTCTGCAAACACGGAATTTCCTATCATGCACATTGAGGCATGCCCAATCTCATTTGCTTTTTTCAATATTCTTATAATATCATCATCTGCAATATTGCTCTCCATCGTAAATTTCAGAGACGCTTTCATGAAGTTTTGAAAGGAGGGTCGTTCAATAAAAATTCTCAGATACTTTCTTCCAGCCTCATTTATCTTTCTCATTGCTCTCTCATCTCCTATTACATCTGAAGTTAAAATGGGCTCACCCACCACTGCAAGGAGGATATTTTTCCTCACCCTCCATTTTCTTATTTTGCCATATATCCCTCCAGAAATCCTAGCCTCCATTCCTCCATGAAAGGATGCTATGACATCTCCCAGGCCTGTGCCATGAACAATCTCTGCCTCATGAGCTGCCATCACAGCATCCATCTCCTCCCTCTCCTCAATCCAGGCTGCCGCCAGAGAGGCGGCGAGGGTGGATGATGCACTAACTCCAAATCCGTTTGATGGTGGAAGTTCATTTTTGATATTCACCTCAAAATTGCCAAATTTCTTCACAGCATATTCTGTTACATTGTATCTATCTTCAATCATCGTTTTTTCCGATTTTTTTAGGATGGCATAACTTCCAAGAGCAATGCTTATTCCAGCTCCTATGGAGCCCGAGTTTTCCATACCATCTTTCACATCGGATGCAAAGAATCCTGTTATGTGGGCTGGAGCAAAGGCACATGCTTTCATATTGCATCAATCAATTCTTTTGCAATTTTTTCCTTGCTTCCTTTTACATGGGCTTTTATATCCATGCTTTTATCAATTATCCATGCCTCACCAGTGCTTTCTCCCATGCTTTTCAGTGTATTTGCCACAACTATGTCTGCATTATCACTATTCAATCTCTCCATTGCCTTTTTCAGAAGATTTTTTTTCTCATCAAGTTTGAATATGACAAGTTTATCTGTATTATTTCTAAGCATTTTATTTATTCTCGGAGCCGGTTTCAATATAATTTCATGTTCTCTTCCAGATGAAATTTTTCCTTTTCTTTTATCAACAGTAAAATCCGATATGGCAGCACAGTTTATAATGATATCATACTTCTTCATTTTCTTTATGAGGGAGATTAAATCATCAATGCTCCTGAATCTTTTTGTTTTTACATATGGTGGGCAATCAATGTTTCCGCACCATGCTTCCATTTCATGAAATCTCTCAAAAACTTCCCTTATTATGGCATTTGCCATTCTGCCTGATGAATTGTTTGCTATAACCCTTACATCATCTATTGCCTCCATGGTATAGCCCCCTATCACAAGAACACTTTCCTTCCTCTCCATCCTCATGCTTCTTATAACATATTCAGTGATTGTTTCCATATCTGCCATCTTTGCTTTCTCCTCTTCAACTTTGGGTGGAATTATTGTGATACCCATTTTTTCTGCCATCTTCAAATTGTTTTTAACAGTCTTATTTGCATACATTTTTTCGTCCATGGAAGGAGCTATGAGTATTTTTTTTGCTGCAAGGGCAAATGTTGTTATTGGATTATCAGCAATACCGTTAACAACCTTTGCCAGCGTGTTAGCAGTGCACGGAGCTATTAGAAGCAAATCAGCATCCATGAGATGCTCTACATTTCCCGTAAGTTTATGGATGGCATCTCTTCCTGTTGCAAATTTTAATGCATCTGGTGTTATGATATCCATTGCATCTCTGCTCATGATAGCTACCACATCTGCACCATGTCTTATAAGCTCTCTGGCAATTTTCACACTTTCAACCGCAGCTATGCTTCCTGTAATTCCATAAGCTATGGTTATACCATCGAGTTTTTTTGACTTACTTGCTTTTATTTTCTCACTGGGATGCACATTTTTAATCGGTAACAGAAATAAACATTTTTCCATTGAAAAAAATTTATACTTCCATCTAATTATGAAGTTATGAAAAAGATAATTGCCGCATTTATTGTTGTGATTTTTCTTGCGACGCCAATAGGGAGCAATATACAGCAGATAAAGGAAGCTGTCTATCAAAATGGCGGGGGCAGCAGCGTTGATACATATGATTTGCTGATTGTTGCACCAGATGAATGGCTTTCATCCCTGGAGAAATTTGTTCAGTATAAAAATGAGCATGGAATAAGAACAAAGCTTGCTGGCTTGAGTGAGGCAATGAGCATGAATGGGAGAGATGATGCTGAAAAGCTGAAGTATTATATCAAATATGCCTATGATACATGGCACATAAAGTATGTCCTGCTTGTTGGAGGAAGAAAGCCGGGCATGGAGGAGAAATGGTGGATGCCTGTCAGATATGTATATAACTCTTTTGGAGAAGGATTCTGGGGAGAGCCAAAGTTTCTGAGTGATTTGTACTTTGCAGATATTTATGATAGTTATGGAAAGTTCTCATCCTGGGATACGAACGGCAATGGAGTTTACGGTGAATGGCGCAATGGAAGTGTGGATAAAAACATTGATTTGAAGCCGGATGTCTTCATAGGAAGATGGCCTGCGAGGAATGAATATGAAGTAAAGATAATGGTGGACAAGACAATATCATATGAGGAAACTGCTTACAATTCCAACTGGGCAAAGAGAATTGTTATTGCAGCTGGAGATACATATCCAGAATACCCTGGTTATGAAGGTGTGGAAACTACAACTGAAGCCCTTGCATATCTGCCCGGCTACAATGCAACAACTCTGTATACAACTGATGGCACCCTTACAGGATGGAAGGATATTGTGAATGCAGTGAATAAAGGATGCGGCATCCTTTATCTTGATGGTCATGGAAATCCGATGAGCTGGACAACTCATATGCCAAACAGCACAGACTGGATAGATGCATTCAGTGTGTATGATATGGTATATCTCAAAAACAAGGATATGTATCCAATATGCGTTGTGGGAGGATGTCACAACAGCCAGTTCAATGTAAGTTTCATGAACACTTTCAAAATATTCAAGGGATTTTCAGAGTGGTATAAGTATCTTTACAAGGGAGAGAACTCCCCTGAATGCTGGAGCTGGTGGATGACAAGGAAGATAGGGGGAGGAAGTGTCGCTACATTAGGATGCACGGCCCTTGGCTATACAAAGGAGGACAAGAAATCATGGGATGGTGCAACAACCTGGCTTGAGCCCCATTTCTTCTGGGAGTATGGTATTAATGGCACCAAACATCTTGGAGAGGTGTGGGGGAATGATATAAGGGCTTATCTTAACAGATATCCAATAGACTGGAATAGCCCTCCTGAAAGTGATTCTGCCATAGATGCCAAAACTGTTGAGGAGTGGGTCCTCTTTGGCGATCCAAGCCTTCTCATAGGGGGCTATTCTTAATCCTCTAACTTTTTATCCTCTTTTTTGATTCCATATCATGTATAGAGAGGAGTTGCACATATCCACAGAACATGAAATGCAGATGGTTGATATTACGGATATGGTGGAGGAAGTTGTGAGAAGGAGCGGAATAAAGGAAGGCATTGTTAACATATTCGTTCCTGGCTCTACAGGGGCGATAACCACCATAGAGTATGAACCGGGCCTTCTCCATGATCTGCCAGCCGCTCTTGAGAGGGTGGCTCCATCACAGGCATATTATAAGCATGAGGAGAGATGGCATGATGGAAATGGAAGGAGCCATGTTAAGGCAAGCATAATTGGGCCTGAGATAACGGTGCCTTTTGAAAATGGAAGGCTGATGCTGGGTACATGGCAGCAAATTGTATTCATAGAATGTGATGTGAGGGCAAGGAAGAGAAAAATAATTGTTACTGTGATGGGGTGAATTTTAGTACTATGCCCTCTCCATATCTTTCTATTGCGAAAAGATTTAATTTTATGGCATCTTCAATGGAATCTATACCTTTTCCACCTGCCATGGTTGGCCCCTTGCCGCCTATTACAAATGGAGCAATGTATACATGAAGTTCATCAAATAGCTTTTTCCTTAAAAACTCCCATATTACGGTTGAACCTCCTTCAACAAGCAATCTTTTTATGCCCCTCTCATAAAGCATTGGCATTAAAGCATGTAGATCCACCATGTCTCCCTCTCCACATTTTATTATTTCAAGCAATCCATGTTTGTATTCCTTCTCAGTTGTAACAATTATTGTTCTTGCATTTGGTTGCATGACCTCAGCATTCTCCGGTGTCCTGAGATGGGCATCAAGGATAATCCTTGTCGGATTCCTTGCCTTCTTCACATATTCCTTCTTCACAGTGAGCTTTGGATCATCTGCCAGAACGGTTCCAACTCCGACAAGAACAGCATCCACCTCACTTCTCAGCTTATGAACTCTTGCCATATCCTCCTCGCTTGATATTCTTGCCTGTCTTCCATCGGGCATCGCTATCTTTCCATCTATGCTCATGGCACAGTTTATTATTATATATGGCCTCATCTGCTCATTGCCTCTGCCATTTCTTTTATTATACTTTCTTTATCCAATGCCTTTACAACACCACTTGCAACAAGTATTCCATCCGCCCCAAGTTCTATTGCCTTTGCTACATCCTCTCCGTTCTTTATTCCAGCACCACAAAGCACCTTTGAATTGCTTACCTTCTGCACCTCTTCAACACTCCTGCTTATTATCTCGGGCTTTGCTTTTGTTACAGATATATCTCCACCTATCAGCTCTGGAGGCTCGACTGCCACATAGTCTGGCTCCATCGATGCAACTGCCTTTGCTATTTCATGTGATGATGCACACACAATGCTTTCCATATTTTTTTCTTTAAGTATTCTCAGAGATTCATAAATATCATCTATCTTCAACCTGTGCTCGGAATGATTCAGTATGCTCCCTCTTGCACCGGCAGCTTTTACGGCATCAGCAAGCACCCATCCTGTGTGGCCGCCTGGCGAGATGGCGTCTATATGCTGGGCAAAAACATCTATTTTTGAGGAGTTTGAGACACGATATATATCGGAAGGCTGAACAGCTATTATCATTCTCACCCCAAATTCTCTGCCAGCATCTTCCATAATTTTTGCTATTTTTACCGCCTCATCTGCTATGCCCTGAGAATAGGCTTTGACATTGACCACCATTACATGCATGAATTGAATATGGGCCATGCTTATAATTTTTTATGCTAAATCAGGCCAAATTCTTCCATTTTTCTCTTTCTCTTCTCTTTTTCAAGATATCTGTAAACTCTTGAATGATTTGCTCCCTCCAGAAGCATTTCAATGGCTCTTTTTGCAAGTTCAAGTTCATCAATTTTTCCAATAATTGAAACAGTGTGTCCATACACTGCTATATTTGCCCCTGTTAACTCTTCAATTACTCTCCTTGCTTTTCCATCTTTTCCTATGACTCTTCCAGCCAGTCGTTTGACATGGTTAATCTTTTTTCCTGCCCAGTCTCTTATGTCCAGTATTTCAAGATAATATTCATCATTGAAAAGCATTAATGCCTTTTCAGGAGAAAATCCTCTCCCTATTGCCCTTACAACATTTTCCGCATCAAATTCCTTTAAAGAATCCTCTCCCTCAATTTTAACATCTCCCGTCTTTGAATCAATTTCCAGTTTTATTCCATGTCTTTCTATCGCTTCCTTCACCTCTCCATTCTTTCCTATCAAAACAGCAACTCTCTCTCTAGGTATTTTCACCATTCTCATACTTCATCACCTTCAAGCACATATTTTAGCAATTCCTCTCCATCCACATTTATGTATTTTGAGAAAAATTTTGCTATGTTGTTTACATCTCGCTTTAAAAAATCCAGAGCCATTGGATTATCTGTTCCAACAGTCTGTCCCACATCTATTATAACAGGCTTATTCTCGTGAACAAGAATGTTGTATTCGGATAAGTCAGCATGCACAATTTTTGCTTTATGATACATTATTCGCATATATTCTCTTATTTTTTTATATAGAATCTCAAAATCATCCACAACAGCATCCTTTAGCAGGGGTGCTGGAGAGTTTTCATCTCCGATATATTCCATAACAATCACATTTCCCTCCTGAGCTATTGGCTCTGGAACTCTCACACCATTTCTGTATAATTTTTCCAAGGTATTGAACTCCTTTTGAGCCCATGCAAATATTATGCTTCTTCTATCCTTCCTTATCTTTCTTGGAGCATCATACATTAAATATTTTGATATGCTCCTGAATGTTGCCGTATTTATCCTGTATATTTTGACTGCAATAAATTCATCATTTTTCCTCGCCCTGAATACATTTCCTTCCTTGCCTGTTGAAATGGGGAAGTCAAATGTTGTTATATAACCAGACTCCATAAGTTTAAATATAGCCTTCAGTGTAGCCTTCTCAAAAACTTCCCCTTCAGTCTTTCTAAAAATTTCCTCAAGCTCAGCTTCCCATAATTCTTTCTTCATGTGAACACATTAACACTATCTGGTATAAGATTTCTTCTTGCCAGATTTGCTACTTGAGTAGGAGTATATCTGTATATAACATCTGCCTTTTCATCCTGGAAGTCCCAGGGTTTTATTATCAGCAAGTCCCCTGTTTTTATCCATTTCCTTTTCTTTATTTTAC
>JAGGXW010000008.1 GCA_021162815.1 Thermoplasmata archaeon
GGAATATATTTTGCCATGCTTGCCGCCATAATATTTGGCTTCAATCTTGAGCAGGCTGCTGCAATAGGAATAATTGGAGGGGCAGATGGTCCTACCACCATATATACTGCAACAAAATTAGCTCCAGACTTGCTGGGGCCAGTGGCTGTTGCAGCCTATTCATATATGGCGCTGGTGCCAATAATACAGCCTCCAATAATAAAGTTGCTTACCACAAAAAAGCAGAGAATGGTCAGGATGGAGAATTTGAGAGAAGTGAGGAAAATAGAGAAGATAATATTTCCGATTGCAGTTACTATAACAGTCGGGCTTATTGTTCCCTCTGCATTGCCTCTGATAGGTATGCTCATGTTTGGCAACTTGCTTAAAGTATCAGGTGTGATGGACAGGCTATCAAAATCTGCTGAAAATGAAATAATAAATATGGCAACCGTGGCCCTTGGACTTGGAGTTGGATACATGATGACTGCAGATAAATTTTTAAATTTAAGAACAATTGAAATACTGTTGCTGGGTGTATTTGCTTTTGCAACAGCTACGGCAGGAGGAGTTCTATTTGGTCAGATATTCTATAAGTTATCCAAAGGAAAAATAAATCCCATGATAGGTGCAGCAGGAGTTAGCGCTGTGCCCATGAGTGCAAGAGTTGTCCAGCAGATGGCTTCAAGAGAGGATAAAGAAAATTTCCTTCTGATGCATGCCATGGGTCCAAATGTGGCTGGAGTTATTGGCTCTGCTGTGGCTGCTGGAATATTTATTGGAATACTGGGATGAGAGGATGAAAGGGGCAATTTTTATTGAAAAAGGTGAGGCGGAAGCCATTGCCCATGTTGGCAAGAAGATATTTCGACTTTTATTCAAATCTGAAAGAATGGAGGGGATAATATCCGAGATAGAGAAGGGAGGAACATCAGAATTTTACAGGCATGAAGGGGAGGAGCTGCATATCCTTTTGAAGGGAACAATAGATTATCAGGTAGGAGATGAGATATACCACATGCATGAGGGGGATATGCTATGGCATAAATCCGATATACCTCATAGGGCCGTAAATGTGGGCAATGAAAAGGCAGTGTATATAACAATAAGTACGCCTCCAACATTCATGTAAAAATGAAGATATACCGATATTATGAGGTGACATCCACACAGGAAGTTGCAAAGAAGCTGATAGATGAAGGAAAAAATAATTTTGCAGTTGTGGCTGATTACCAGAAGGAAGGCAGAGGAAGGCTGGAGAGGGAGTGGATATCCCCGCTAGGCGGACTTTATATGTCGGTTGTTATAAAAAAAGATGATAGAGCATTTATGAGGGCTGGTGTTGCAGTTGTGAAAGCTCTCAAACATGCGGGAATAGAAGCAAATTTAAAATGGCCCAATGATGTTCTTGTAAGAAATAAAAAGATAGCAGGAATACTGGTGGAAAATTATGAAGATAACTCAATAGTGGGAGTGGGAATAAATATCTCCCATGCTCCTTTGAGGGAGGCGACATGCATTGAATGTGAGGGAGGTAGCATAAGCAGAGATAAACTTGCTAAACTGATAATAAAGGGATTGAAGAAAAAGAAATTTTATGAGGATTACAGGCAAATGTGTTCCACAATAGGAAAGGATGTTAAAATAATTGCTTTGAATGGGGTCATTGAAGGAAGAGCCATTGACATTGATTCAATTGGAAGAATCGTTGTGGAAACAAAAAATGGAATAAAGAAAATTGCTTCAGGAGATTGCATTCATTTGCGATGAGAGAGCAGTATTTTTATTTCATTCAAAAGCATTTTGTAGTTTAATAATAGATGAATGATAATAATTGCAACCATTGCAAAACCAGCGTAGGTGTGCAGAGTTTCCATCATTCCTGTTTCTCTTGTAATTCTTCCTGAGGGGGCGAAATAAAGTCCAATGCCTGTTATTGTTTCAATTATGAATATTACCACCAGTAACAGAGATACAATTCCTCTTGCTTTGTGAATCCATCTTTTCATGTGGAGATATGGGGTATGAAATAAACATCATTTTCTCTAAATTTTTTATCAAAATGAAGCCAAATTTTATTTTAAACTGGTAGATTAATCCTTATGAACGAGCTTGAGCAATATATGGAGATGAGAAAAAAACTTGATGAAATTGTGATGAAGTATGCTGATATTAACATAAAAAGATTTTACAATCTCGATAACAGGGTTTATTCTGAGGGCAGCATACCTGTCAAATACAAGGAAATGATGGGCCTGACGGCATCTATGGTGATGAGATGCGAGGGATGCATAAAATATCATATTGAGAGATGTTATGAGGAAGGGGTGAGCAATGAAGAATTTGTTGAGGCAATGTCCATTGCTTTAATAATTGGCGGCTCCATTGTTATACCTCATCTGAGAGATGCCTTCAGAATCTGGGATGAACTACATCAATGAGCTTAGTTACACCTGCTGCAGCAAAAGCCTTTGCCATATCAATGCCAATAAAAGGTGCTACAGCAAGCATGAATACTTTGCTAAATGGAAGTGAGGTGATGAGGTAGAACTGAATGGCTCCAAAAAGATATATCACGCCAACTCCCAGAAGCATTGCCAGCATTATATTCTTTCCTTTAAATAAATCCACTATGAATGGGGCCACCATAAATCCAATGAGATATCCTCCAGTTATGCCAAACAAAGCTGCAGGGTTTGCAAACCAGGAAATGCCAGCCATACCCAGGCCAACATATAATATCTGGCTCAAACTTCCATAATATCTGCCAAGAAGGGCGCCAGAGAGCAGAACGAAGAAAACCTGCATTGTTATGGGAACAGGAGTAAAGGGTGTGTAAAATTTGACAGCGCTTCCAAGAGCAGTAAGAAATGCAAATATTATTGCCCCTGAAAATTTGATTATATTCCTGTTAATCTCTATATTTATGGCAACATTTTCGTGCATTGCAGGAATAAAAGAAGCCATTATATATTATTTTTGATGGTGTATCTATTCACCACTAATTTAGGATTGACCTAAAATTTAAATAATGAAAGAGAATTAATCTCATGAAGTGGATAGCTTTACTCATGGCTGTATTGATGGCATTTTCTTACAGCATGGCTTTTCATGAAAATGAAGTTAGAAGCAATGCTGTTAGTGTAGAGGGAACGGAGATTGTAAATATAACTGCTCTTCAGGCATGGGAAATGCTCAACAATGAGAGTGATGGAATACAGATACCTGTGGATGTTAGAACCATAGGGGAATATTTCAACGAAAGAATTGCATCACCTCATTCATATGATAAGCCCAGACTTTATCCATTGCAGCTCATAGAGATACCATTCTTTGCAAAATTATTCCAGAAAATATTTGATGGGAAGGATGTAATACTCTACTGCAGAACCTCTCACAGAAGTTATATCGCTGCTAAAATAATAGCACCACAGTTCAATGGCAATCTCTACAATCTTGTGGGAGGAATAACTGCCTGGAAGGATGCAGGATTGCCTACAAAACAGGGATTTGGATTTGGCGGATAA
>JAGGXW010000015.1 GCA_021162815.1 Thermoplasmata archaeon
AAGTGATCTCTTCATAGTAATAATTTCCTTGTGAAATTTTTAATGTGACACTACAATAGAACAAAGCAGATAAAACAGAAAATATGATAAAAATTATAATGAATAATTTTTTAGTAGTGTACATCATAATATTATAAAAATTATTTCTTTATTTAAATTCTTCTTTTATAGCAGCAACATCAAGAAATTTTCACTTCCAGATTGTAAATGATTACAAATGAAGTAAGCCATTTCTCAACGCTTTCCTTCTAATGCTTCAAAGGAAAACATTTCCAGAATCTTTTCAATCTTGCTTTAAGAATACTGAACAATCCTTCTAGGGCATTTCTTTCACCAAATTTTTCATATTCATATTGTAATTCTGTTCTTCTTATCCCGGCGAAAAATATTTTTTTAACCAATTATGTCAATTGGTGTAGCATTTTTTATTTCCTCCTGATTCTGCGTCAGGAGAGGTATTTCTTATTTTTATTTTTTAATTTCCAAATTTTTGACACTCCTATATTCGGGATTTAACAAAAATTATAAACAACATCCGTTTTATGATTATGAAGGGAGTGGCTTTAATTATAATTTTGCTTCTGCTTTCCTCTTTTCATAATGCAGTTTCTCATTCTTATGAAAATATTGATTTTTGTGGCGGAATTTTGTATGTCGGCGGCTCCGGCCCAGGCAACTACAGCACAATACAGGATGCAATAAATGATGCAAGAGCTGGAGATACAATCTTTGTTTTTAATGGCACATACCATGAAAATGTTGTTATAGATAAGAGTGTAAAATTGATTGGAGAGGATGTGGAGAGAGCAATAATAGATGGGGAAAGGAAGAACAACACCATCACCATACTTGCAAACAGTGTTTTTGTAACCAACTTCACCATAAGAAATGGCAGTGTGGGAATTTTCGTTGGCTCAAGATTGTATGAAGAAAAACCAGATGGAATTGTGATAGAAAGGAACATAGTATGTGATAATCTCCAGGAGGGTATTTCACTTTGGCATAGCAATCATTGTTTAATATACGGAAATACAATCAGCAATGATACATGGGGTGTGTGCCTCTATGGCTCCTATTTTAACACAATAGTCAGCAATAATCTGATTAAAAATGAGGAGAATGCACATGTATATTACTGGAAGAATTGGCCCTTATTCTGGACAAACAGGTTCATAAGAAATTACTGGGATAACTGGCGCATTCCTCTTCCAAAACCAATTCTTGCCAGCTTCTATCCCATATATCCACTGATTCAGTTTGATTTTCTTCCCCGCATATTCCCCTATCAAATGAAATGAGATTGATGACTCTGCATGAGATGCCATACATTCAAAAAAGTTATATTCATTTTCTTATTTCTCCTGCATGGAGGTAAGAGAAAATTTACTTTACACTTCTAGCCATGAATGGGTGATGAAGAAAAATGGGATGGTGAGAATAGGAATAACGGACTATGCACAGGATCATCTCACAGATATAGTTTATGTAGAACTGCCCGAGATTAACAAAGTTTACAAAAAGGGAGATGTGCTGGCGACGATAGAGTCTGTGAAGTCCGTATCTGAGGTTTACTCTCCTGTTACAGGAAAAGTTGTAGCGGTTAACGAACAGCTTGAGAATGATGCAGGTATAATAAATTCATCACCCTACGATGATGGCTGGATTGCTGAGATGGAGATTGAAAATGAGAAAGAACTGGGAGAGTTAATGAATGCTGAAGAATATGAAAAATTAATAAGTAAAGATTTATAAAATAAAAAAGGATTAAAGAGGGATAAAAATGAGCAGGGAAAATTTTCAACCGCTTATACCGCCTGAAAAAAACATACCTGAGTTAACATTGAAAGCCGTTCTTGTTGGAGTGATTCTTGCTATAATAATGGGTTCCGCCAATGCCTATCTGGGCCTTTATGCTGGAATGACCGTCTCTGCCGCTGTTCCAGGCGCCATAATGGCAGTTGCATTGCTTAAGCCATTTAAACCTACAGTGCTTGAGGTCACGCTGGGAATGATGGGCGCCGCATCAGGAGAGGCGCTGGCGGCTGGAGTGATATTTACCATACCAGCACTTGTTGTTATAGGTGCATGGCACCAGATACATTATGTTGAAACGACACTCATTGCGTTAATTGGAGGTATTCTCGGCGTGCTATGGATGGTTTTATTGAGGAGAGCATTGATTGTGAAGACTGATCTTCCATTCCCTGAGGGCATAGCTGTGGCTGCTGTCATAAACACTGCTGTGGGAATGGAGGAAAAGGGAGAGGGAGGAAGTGTGTGGATGCTCATTGGGGCAATTCTTGCAGGACTTGTTAAATTCTCACAGGTTTCACTGAATGTATTCAGAGGCAAGGTTGAGCAGGTGTTTTCAGTTGGAAGATATGGTGTTCTTGGCAAGTCAAATGAGGGCTATTTCTATGGTGGAACTGCTGCATCTCCTGCCTTGCTTGGTGTTGGCTATATAATAGGTCCCAAGATATCTGCATTTGTTTTTGCTGGTGGTCTGCTTGGATGGATAATAATAACCCCTCTCATAATGCTGGCTACAGGCATTCCAGCAGGAGCAACACCTCTTGAAGGCTTTATGGATGTTTGGAGCAATTATGTCCGTTATCTTGGAGTAGGAGCAATGATAGTGGGAGGATTATACACCATATGGAAACTTAGAAACAATCTGATGGAGGGCATAAGAGAGGCAGTTGTCGCAATAAGGGGAGGAAGCGTTGAAACAAAGAAGAGAACCGACAGGGACCTTGACATGAAGAAGGTTTTCCTTGCAATAGGGTTGCTTGTAATACCTGTTTTCCTCATTTACTCATGGATTTCTGGAATGATTGTTGTAAGTGCTTTCATGGCAGTTCTGCTTGTGCTGTTCACATTCCTTGCAAGTGCCATAGCAGGATACATGGCCGGACTTGTTGGTTCATCAAATAATCCCATATCTGGTGTTACAGTCATGGTTGTTCTTCTTGTGAGCATAATAATGCTTGCATTTGGTGCCCATGGCTATTCAGGTATGGCAATAGTTATTGCAATGGCAGCCGTTGCATGCGCTGGAGCTGCAATATCGGGAGATGTTCTTCAATCAATGGCAGCCGGTCAGATGTTAGGAGCCACTCCATGGAAACAGCAGGTGGCTGAACTTATTGGCGTGAGCGCAGCTGCTCCTATACTTGCTATAGTTGTGCAGGCTCTTGATAAGGCATATCACATTGGTAGCGAGAATTTACCTGCTCCACAGGCATTTTTGATGGGAGGAATAGTTAAGGGAGTTATAAGCGGCGAGTTAGTATGGCCTTTTGTCATAGCAGGGGCTGTGCTTGCCATAGTGCTTATCCTCATGGACATACCTGTGCTTCCCGTGGCTATAGGAATATATCTTCCATTCACACTCAGCGTTCCAATTTTGATAGGAGGTATAGTTAGAGCTGTTGTGGATAAAAAGCTGGATGCAGAAGGAGGAGAGGAAGAGGAAGAACTTAGCGATTGGGAAATGGCGATAAAGACGACGGGAATCAAACCCAAGGAGAAGGCTCACAGAGTTGGATTGCTGTTTTCTGCTGGACTGATAGCAGGAGAGGCTTTAATGGGAGTTATAGCAGCATTCCTTATCATAGGCCACATAAATCTCCAGATTCTTAAGGATGCGCCAGCATGGCCCGGCATACTGATATGGCTTTATATAGCATTCCTGCTTGGATATGTTGTCATCAGAGAATTCAGGAAATCGCAACAGGCCTCTTAATATTCCCTATGAGGCAAAACCTGTAAGGCAGATAGAGGACTGGTATGAGGAAGATGGACTGATAAGGCTGAAGATTACAAAATTCAGGAGCAAAGTGGGAAGGGCATTCTGCAGCATGCTTAAAATACCGAACTTCTTCATCGTTAATCTTGATGAAATCGGTTCATTCGTATGGAGAAGATGCAATGGAAAGAACACCATTGGTAAAATACTTGAGGAATTAAAGAAAGAGTATGGAGAGGAGGAGATGGAGGCAAGACTTTATGTATTTCTCGAAATGCTCAGAAGAAATGGCTATGTGAAATATGAATGATTTTCATCCTCCTTTTCCACATCAACTTCCATTTCCTCCATACTTTCTTCTTTTCCTCTCAATGCATAATATACTCCATACCCTGTTGCAACACCGCCCAGAAATGATACAAGCATGAGGGGTAGTAGCAATCCATTTTCATTGTTTTTCTTTTCCATATATGTGTAACTTCCAGCATAGACCGGTTTATTCACGTCCATTCCTTTGGATAGCTTCAAAACATTTGCAATCATGTATGCATATTTGTAATAAATCACGGCATTCTCCAGATTGCTATTTCCTTTGTATTCATTGTAAATATCATACAGGCTCTTTCCAAATTCATAGTACATCACAGCCATAATTGGCTCTATGCCCTCTTTCCTTGCACTCTCCACGGCATAGCTTGCCATCTCGCTGCTTCTGTTCACTTTATCCTCTGTGAGTCCTCCAATTGCCTCTATTGCGAGATTTGAATTTGCGATGGATTGAAGAGATGCAAAGAAACTTGCTGCTGGAAAATCATCCATGTATTTGGCAGCCTTATTCAGCATATCCTTTGCATTGTTAATATAATTCTGCTGCGAACCTGTCTCACTTACAAGAGTGTTGGCATATGCATATATCTGGTTTGCATAGTCATAATATTTGGAGGCCACCGATACAAGCCAGCTATCATTTATTTTATAGCTCTCATTGAAGTCCCTGCTTAAATTTGCCCACCAGTATACAGTTCCAGTTCTTTCCATTGAATAGGCAGCATCATATAAAGCTGATAAAGCCTTTGAATCATATCCGTATTTCATATATGCATGCCATTCATTCAGGCTCTCATTCAGCATATTCACGGCATCCAGCGCCCTTATCTGCGCCGCCCCAGCGCACTGTAGGGTTATCACTCCATTTATTTTGAGTTGACGGGCAAAGCTGTATGCTTCGTTAACTCTCCTGGATATGTTGCTGTATGTCTCATCAAAATTGAAGTTGTTGCTGTAAAATAAGCATGCATATGAGACAAATCTTGAGTTAATCATGGACTGAAATGTCTTGCTTATGCTGTAATAGTAAAATCCATTCTGATACGCTGTTTTTGCCATTTCCAGATCCTTTTCTGATTGCTCCAGATAATTTTTCACCTGCCCCCTCGGACTGTAAAATATACTCCCTATTGGAATGTTTGTTTTACTAAAATCATCATTTGCTTTTTCATAGCTGGAATTTGCTTTCTCTATTATATTCTCAGCAAGAGGTTTCATGACGCTCCTGTAATCAGAGGTGGTGATTTCATTTCCTGATAGTGTTTCATTGAACTTATAGCCTGTGAAGTAATAGAAGGCCTGATTTATGTCATCTACCTCCTTCACAATCAAACCATATTTCTTGTAAAGCTCTTCAGAAACATTTACTGGCACATTCTGGGCTATTATCCATCCTCCCTGATTGACATATCTGGTTTCATATTCTATCATCTGACCCTTTGGAATCAAAAAGAGCTTCTTTCCTGCTTTGGCTACAGCCTCTCCCTTTTCAAGTATTCCTCCAACAGGACCAATACTCCCATCAGGATTTATCATTCCTGTCATGGCAACGCTATCATTTAATTTTATATTCTCTATTAAAGCGAGGGTGGCAACAGTCATTGTTGCTCCTGCAGATGGTCCTCCCACAATCGGAGAATCGGAATGAACATAGAAAAGAAAATCATATTTGCTTTCATCTATGCCTGCTACAGCACATGCTACATCAACAGCAAGCTTTGCAGAACCCTGCATATCTATCTGTGTTAAAGGTGAAGCCGAAAAATACACATTGCCGGAGCCATTCATCATTGTAACATTTATGTGTGTTATGACTCCAAAATACCCGCTTTTTGTCTCTCCAACAGCAGGCGCGGCAACAACTATGCTTCTGTACTCAACATTTCTGCTCCATTCATTTATTGTGTATGCATTTGCAAAAGATGACAAAATTATGAACAATGCCGCAAAAATAATTGCCATTCTCTTCATACATGCTCTATGCAGCCAGTATATTAAATTTTATGGTGCAGTTTTAGAAAATGTAAAAGAGGGAAAAGGGAATTTTATACATATATCTACCACCAAGAGTTGGCTTTTATCTCACTCCTATAGTTTTTAAATACAAGGTCTTTCATGTCCCCGTCTCCATTTAAATCTTGATGGAGTCTCTTTTCACTGTATGATAGAAATCCAAGATTTATCCACCATGGATAATTTTTTGATATTCTGTACCACCTGTTTCCAATCTGCAATCTTGTGAATTCCATGAAATGAAACTCCATCTTCAATATATGTTCATCATCGTTTCTATTCCATGAATTTATAAATGGGACAGTTCTTGAGGGTCTATCACTACCATAAAGTTTTCCCTTTGTGTTACCTGAATATGGTTCATTTATTTCATCACTTACTGCTATATCATCATTTCCAATAACTGTTCCAATAATATCCTGCCGGGGCCATTCATTAAATGTTTTCCATGAATCCCCTCTGCCTATGAGCCAGTTATACAATATGGTGGGTGTATGGTCATCAATAGTTGCTATCTGTGTTGCCTGACGAGAGTTATCCCATTTTCTGTTGGCTCCTCCTGCAAGACATTTTCCCGTGTTATAGACATTCTCGCGGTTTGTATCTGGAGGGGAAATTGTATTGGAGCCATTTAGCAATGGTCTATTTTCATCCGTGAATATCGATGATGGTTCTATGGTATGAACAAATGAAATGTTTCCTCTGATAAGAATACGATCACTGTAATTGAATATCTCTATTTTTGGATTTGGACTTGGTTTTGAGTAAAGGCTTATGGTTGAGCCAACAATCCATACTGTAATTGTATCTTCTGAGACTATCTCTGTTCCTCTGACCAACTGGGCAGTAAGCACATATTTTCTTGGTTTGTCTCTTGGTACAAATGCAAGATAACCAGAGGTTGTAACCCTCGGTGGAACATTCTTCCATTGGAATGATGGCTTTGGATCGCATATCCCCCAGCTTATGCATGCCTCCACGGTTACATTCTTCCATTTTTTAGTCTCTGCATTGTAACCATAAACTGGAGATACAAAATGCTTTGGGAAATGAGTTGAATCATCATCCTTTGTTCCCCCCACAAGGTCTCCTATTGTTCCTCTCTGTTCCATTTTGGGCCACAGTATGAGATATGCTTCTGGAGAACATCGAATTACAGGAATCTGTGTAAAGTTAATCTCGGATGTATTCATGCTATTGTATTCTTCATCAACTACCTTAGCCTTCAGTGAATGTTTTCCTCTTTCAATCATCTCAAATGTGTATGGGGGCACAAAGTCCATCTGTCTTATTTCATTATCCAGATAATATTCCGCTGAATTTATTCCAATATTGTCATCAGCATAAAGTTCAACATTTATTGAACCAATAATTATTGTTCTTCCAATAGCTCCTATGTCAAATCCGAAGATGTAGATATGCCCATTCTTCGGAGTGGTGAAATAGGCATGTGGCGGGGTATTGTCTTTAGTTGTAAAATGCCATATCTTGCTTCTGTTTTCCCCGCCATTTTTATCCATTGCGATCACTTGCCAGTAATAGCATGTGTTACCATCAAGATTTTTCAATGTGAAAAAATTTTCATGCTGTTCAGTGAGAACTTCATCAGGTGTGCTATCGTTTGCTTCAAATAATATTTTATAGCTGACTTCATCATCTAAATCAAAATCAAAACACGACCAGCTTATGTTAACATTTTCAACATCCACCAGCCTGGCGCCATCGGAAGGAAACGGCATGTATGGCTCCACAGGCGGATGATTTTCGTTCTGAATCAATGTGATATGAACCATATCCTTGCCCTCATTTCCTGAGGAATCCACTGCAAATACTGTTATGGAATTCAGTCCCTCATGAAGGGTTATGGCTATGCTGAATTGGTGGTGCTCCACATTCCCAACTGACCATTCCTCGCTTGTATTTCCATCATCCCATTCATGTATGTATCCCGCTTCAGATATGGCGATATTGTCTGCAATACTTCCATTGACATATATATCTGGGACATCAAATTCATCCCCATCATCCGGTGCGTTTATAATTACCACTGGCTCCTGCTCATCTGAAGAATATGTTATGTTGACATGATCACTTCCTTCTATACCGTCTGTGCTTCTAAAAGTTACTGTTATCTCATTCCATCCAGGGTGCAGTCCTTCTATACTTATTGAGAATTCATAATATTCTGTTGATTCAATGGAATAGTATTTGCTGTAATTTCCGCCATCCCATTTCCATTGCCATTCCCAGTATTCCATTCCATTTTCATCGGATGCATATCCTGTAACCGTAACATTGCTTTCATGCAGAATTGCTCCATCTTCTGGCGATGTAATGATAACAACAGGTTGTAGAGATATTGCCCCATTGCCAACTATCATGCCTGCTGCAAATACCATTGTAATGGCAATAATTGTTACAGCTTTCATTTTGCCTCCTCCTAATGACCTTGCTGAGAAAGGTTCTTTTCAAATATCCCGCTCAGCTCGTCATGTTAAAAGAAGCTTTCCACCATGCTAAAAGCTACCCTTTAACATGTCATAGCATGCCATAATTTATAAAGTTTTCCTCATTCATTTAGATGGCAAAAGAAAATGTTATTACACCTCATTCTAATAATCAATAGATGGATTTACTCTGGTTCATAGTGATCGTGATAAGCGTTTCCCTGAGCGGAGTACTTATGCCAGGTCCTCTATTCGCAAATGCAATTTATGAAGGAAGAAAAAATAAATTTGCGGGATTGATGATATCGGCAGGGCATGCTATTGTTGAGGTGCCAATAATAGTTGCTTTATTCTGCGTAGGAAGTTTTGAGATACCATTGTATGTGAGGGCGGGAATAAGCATTGTTGGAGGAATATTTCTTCTATATCTTGCTTTTTCATCTCTGAAGGAAAAGGAAAGGAAGCTGGTTAAAGGTATTGCAGCTGGCATGCTGCTTAGCTCTTTAAATCCATATTTCATATTATGGTGGCTCACTATAGGATTGAGCCTTGCCATAAAGGCTTCATATTTTGGTTTGATAGGACTTTTTGCCTTAATAATATTTCATGAAAGCTGTGATTTTTCATGGTATGGTTTAATTACATTTCTTTCAAATAAAGGGGCAAAATTCAACAAAGTTGAGAAAATTTCCATCACTGTTTCATTCCTTCTGCTTCTCATATTCGGGATATATTTCATATATGGTGGCATAAAGATGGTATGTGGCTGAATAATTAGGGATTAAGATGATTGATAAGAAATGCTGTTTTTTATCTGATTATCTGAAAATGAATATCAGCTCATGTTTTTCAGTACTTCGAAAAACCTCTGAATTATGGTTATGATGCCTGCGATTATGAAATAAATCATGAGCCATTCAATAAAATAAAATCCATGTATGCGGTATTGAACAAAATATTGAACGATGGTGGCGAAGAATAGAAGCACAATTCTATCCGCTCTGCCGAGTATGCCCCTGTATATCCTTTTGTAACCAACCGCCTGCGCCTGCGTGCCCATGTAGCTTGTTAGAAGAACCGATGTTATGGCGGCTATTCCTATACCCTTTCCACACCATGGGGAGAGGGCAATTCCTCCTATCATGAATGCATCTGCAAATCTATCTATTGCATGGTCTATGAAATCTCCTCTCAAACTGCTCGTTCCTTTCATCCTTGCTATCTTTCCATCAAGTGCATCAAAAAATCCGTTGAGGAGTATGAAAAGAGATGCTGCAATTAGAAGCCAATTGTTTTCATAGGATAGATATAATAACACTCCTGCAAAAAATGCTGATAACAGTGATAGATAACTCAGGGTATCTGCTTTTATGCTTATCTTTTTTGCTATTGGGTCAAGCCATTTATCTGCATTATCTCTAAATCTATTTAACATTTTCAATCAGCCACTCGCTATAATCAATTTTTCCATAATCTGGCTTCTTCTTTTTTTCAATGATGTTTAACACTTCATCTGCTGCATTTTCTGCATCTATGTCTGTTGTATCTATTTCCCATACCATTTTATGTTTCTGAAGGGCAGTATCCAGTATTATATCCAGTGCTTCAGCCTCTGCATTCTCCATTATTTTTTCCCTTTTCCATCCTCTTTTTTCCAGCCTTGACACCAGCTCTTCAGGATGGCATCTCAGCACAATAACACCATCCACATCCATGAGATGACTCAAATGCCCCTCTATGAAAAGTATGTCATCCTCTTTTATGCCCTTCACATACTCATTCATTTTTTCTTCATCAACTATCTTGCTATCCCTCTCCTCATCATATCCTATAACAAACTCATCAACTATGCTGTTGAGATACAGCACGTCATATCCTTTCCTCTCTAACTCCTTTGCCACCTCTGTTTTTCCAGTCCCAGGCGTACCTGTTATTGCTATTTTCATTCCTGCACCAGTTTTATATATTCATAAGCATCCTCTCCTTCATAGAAGCAGTAGTGTATTTTCCTGTAATTCTTCTTGAAGTTAATGACATCCTTTCTTACCCTCTCTGCTTCCTCATTCTCTATCAGCACCCTCTTGAAAAATCTTGCAATCTCCTCCATTTCCTGTTCTTTCATACCCAGTCTGGTTAACTCCTGCACCCCGAGGCGGATGCCGGATGGATACATTGGATGTTCATCTCCAGGTACCATGTTCATATTTGCTATTATTCCTGCCTCCTCCAGCTTGATTGCTGCCTCTCCTCCCTTTTTCTCTCCCACCTTGAATAAAATCTGATGAGATTCTGTGAAACCATGGTCTGCGGCAAGAACATTGAACCCCATGTTGTACAGCGTCTCTGCCAGATGTTTTGCATTTTTGACTATCTGCTCTGCATATTCTTTTCCAAAAGCAAGATGCTCTGCAAAGGCAATTGCTTTTGCTGCAACATGATGGAGGTGGTATGATGATGTTACTCCTGGAAAAACACCCCAGTCAAGTTTTTTGATATCATCGCTTTCCTCCCTCGTTTTATTGGCAAGTATAACTCCTCCCTGTGGGCCTGGAAGGGTTTTATGGGTTGAGCCACTCATCACATCTGCTCCTTCCTTGAGAGGTTGCTGGAATTTTCCTCCTGCTATCAATCCTAACACATGGGCGGCATCATACACAACTTTTGCTCCCACTTCATGAGCCACTTCAGCGAGCTCTTTCAGAGGGGTGGGGAATAGAAAAACACTCTGTCCGAAAAGAGCCAATTTTGGTTCAACCTCTCTTATCACCTTTATGGATCCCTCAACATCTATATTCATTTTTTCATCATCAAATGGATAGTGGTGGAGTTCAACACCTCTCAATCCAGCCGCTCCCCATTTACCGAAAGAAATGTGGGCTCCATCTGCTGTGTCCAGTACGGTAACTTTATCTCCCGGCTTTGCCCATGCCTTCAGTATTGCCATATTGGCAACAGTTCCTGCTGTTGGTCTCACATCAGCATATTTTGCATCAAACAGCTTCTTTGCAAGTTCTATTGCCTTTTTTTCAACCTCATCAAAATATTTGCATCCCTGATAGTATCTCTTTCCAGGTGTGCCTTCTGCATATCTGCCATGAAAATCAGTTATCAGCATTTCCTTGCATAGTGGAGAGAGTATGTTTTCAGAGGCTATCATTGGAAGATAGTCACCAAACATGTTGTTATTCTTCTCTGCCATCTCTCTAACAAACATAGCTTCTTTTAACCAATCCATGAGTATGAATTGAATGGATAAATAAAAGTGTTAGGACAATTTTTTATATGAAAAAAATATAATCATTTTAAGTCGGGGTGGCTCAGACTGGTCAGAGCGCCTGACTCATAAGCGCAGCTAAAGGGTTCGCTGGGCAATCAGGAGGTCCCGGGTTCAAATCCCGGCCCCGACATTTTAAACCCATCCAATTCCAAATAAGCCTGCTATTCCCTTTTCAAGATAATATGGACAGTCTATCTCCTCGTAAGGATTCTCTATTTTCTTTCCATATCTCTCACTTTTTGGTTCGATGCATGTAATTCCTGTGAAGTTCAGGCAGAATGCACATTGCACCATGGTAACAGAGCAGAAACAAGAATAAATGCTTTTGCCAATTTTTAAAAATAATTTTTTGTTATAATTTTATGAAGATAATTGCTTTGGCAATCGTTGCAATCATTTCCTTTCAGAGTGTTATTGCCTTTGTGAACACTGAGGATATTCCAATGAGGAGGGGAGAATATGCTACTGGAAGGGCATATGGAGATAATGCAGAAATGGAATGGCTTGCCAGATTCAATATTGTTCATGCTGGAAGTATAGAAGAGCCGCTGAGCAATGACAGAATATTGTACCTGAGAAACAGCGGAGTTAAATTTCTTATATTTGATGACTGGCTTCCCGCTGGTTATTACTATCTCGATGGAAATAATAGCGAATTCATGAACTGGGTTTACTATCATCGCAATGATGCCACACTGAATCCAGATGGTCCCTTTCCTCATTGTGATGAAGGTGGCTATACTTGGATGCATGAATATTACTTTGATTTTGCATTTGATGAAGTGGTGAATAGAAGATGTGATTATATAAAAAATGGAATGGAAAGATACGGATATGATGGTATATTTTTTGACTGGGGAAACGGGCTTTTCCTTGAAGAGCCAGAGTATAAAGAGATAAATGCCACATGGCATGAAAGGCATGGAAATATGGAGTATAGCAGTGCTGCATCCTCTTTCATCGCATCTTTAAGAAATTCGTGTGGGAATATAAAAATAATAAACAACCAGGGCTTTAGAGAAGCAAGGTATTACCTTCCCGAACTTGATTATGATATGACAGAGAGCTACATCACAGGCTGTGAATACTATGGAAAAAAACTTTATGTTGATGGATACGGGCTTGTAGAAGTACCTCAAACAGTATACTATCCTGTGAGTGAGAACGAATTCAATGGAAGCATAGAAGACACACTCTATCACATTAACTATCTGGAATCGTTAAAAGAAGAGTATGGAGGAAAAAATTTCAAATCCTTCATATACATGAATTATGCTGCTCCCGAATTTGTGTATGCAGGAAGGAAGGAAAATGGATATGATGTTTATGTTCCAACCATTCCAAAGAATGCCATTTATTTTGGATATGCCATGGCAAAACTTGTTGGAGCCATAGAATACACCGAGGTGCCATGGAATCATACATATGAGAGGTGCGATGTTTACTTCTACGATATAGGAGAGCCTGTTGGAAATTCCTACATTAAGGAAGGGAATGCCTATGTGAGGTATTACACAAATGGATTTGTTATTGCAGGAGAGTGGAACAAAAAAAGCACAGTAACGCTGCATTCAGAAAATATCCCCAGCTATGCCCATGTATATGATGCATTTGAGGGAAAATGGATAGAAAGTGGCGGGGAATCAATAACCATCACCATCACTCCCCATGCCGATGAGCTCACCGGCAGGATGGCGCCCTGCGGCAGGGTGTTTGTTTATGAAAAGGCCAGAATCAATGTGAGTATAAGGAAGCCGGTGGAGGGAAGGATTTACTTCATGGACAGGGAAATAATGCCCTTTCATGATACGGTGATAATCGGAAAAATTACGGTTGAGGCAGATAGCAATGGCAGGAAGGTGGAATTCTATGTTGACGGTGCTTTAAAGAACGTGGATGATGAGATGCCATACGCATGGCAATGGGATGAATTTATCATGGGAAGGCACATAATAATGGCAAGGGCATATGATGAAAATGGAAGAATGGATGAGGACAGCATTGAGGTATTCATATTAAATTTTTGAGATGAATATCACCTAAAACGGGTTTGTCGAAAAAATGATGAAATTTAAATTCCCATCCCCATGGGGATATAGGGGATGGGAATGAGATACTGGCAAAGATACGACAGAAAATATAAAATGTGGAATATAAAAAAGATTTACTA
>JAGGXW010000039.1 GCA_021162815.1 Thermoplasmata archaeon
AAAAAATCCCGGCGCCCGGATTTGAACCGGGGACATGCGGATTTCTGCGGCGGCGGGTTTTTGCCCGTCGGAATGCAACTACAGTCCGCCGCTCTGGCCAGTCTGAGCTACGCCGGGATGAATAGAGTATTCCCTCTGTTTTTTTAAATTTTTTGTTGCGGAACAGAAATCAGATTATCTCTCCTTCCAGATGGGTTGGGGTGGCTCCTTTTATGATGACATTCTGGAACGAGGGCACCTCTATTCCGTGAGAGAATACGGAGCGATAGCCTTCTGTTTTTCCTATGACGGCACTGCTGCTTTCCTGAAGAAACAGCACATTGAATCTCTTTCCAATGAGCAATTTATTTCTTTTGAAGGATATCTCTTCAACAATTTTACTTGCCACCCTGCTCCTCTCCTTGGCAATCTTCGTGTCCATTCTTTTCATTTTCCATGCCCTTGTTTTGGGCCTTGGTGAAAATCTGGTAACATTTGTGATATCTGGCTCTATCTCTTTCAGAAAAGAAATGGTTTGATTGAAGTCATGCTCGCTCTCTCCAGGAAATGCAACTATGATGTCTGTAGCGAAGGTTGAATGAGGGAATTTTTTCCTGAATGAATTCACAATCTCCTTGAATAACTCCATATCATATCCTCTTGCCATTGCTTTAAGTATATCTGGAGAGGCTGATTGAATGGGAAGATGAAGGAATTTGTATACATTATCAAATGAATATGCATCCATCAGTTCATCCAGTATTCTGTATGCAGATAATGGATGCATCATCCCAACTCTTATTCTGAATTCTCCCTCAATTGATGCCACTTTCTTTATCAGCTCTGCCAGATTTGTCCCATCCTTCATGTCAAAACCATATGATGCAGTATCCTGAGCAGTTAATCTTATCTCCTTGGCTCCATTTTCCACAGCATATTTTATGTCCTCAATGAGCTTTTCCATGGGATATGATTTCAATTTTCCCCTTGCAATCTTTGTTATGCAGTAAGAGCAGTTGTAAATGCATCCCTCTGCAATCGGAATGTTGACACGGATATCAATCTTCCTTGGCACACCTGCCTTTATTGATTCCTCATAGATGGTTTTCCCCTTTATAGCATCAAGAATATATGTTATATTTCTGGGAGGCAGTAAAATCGCATTTGGACACACAGATTTCACAAGCTCCTGCTGAGCAGATGCCATGCATCCTGAAACAATAACCTTCTTTCCAGTCTTCTTGAACTCTTTCAGTCTGTGAATCATTCTCTGCTGCGTCGTATCTATCACCGTGCATGTGGATATGATTAAAATATCTGCCTTTTCCATCTCATCAACAAATTCATATCCATTCCTTTCCAGTATTCCCTGAATTATGGAAGCATCTCCCTGATTTGCTGCACATCCATAAACTTCCATGTATATCTTCATTTCTCACACCAGTTTCTTTTCATTTAATAATTTTATTGCTTCTCCAGCGAGATATAAAGAACCTGTTATTATAACCCTATCAAAATTTGAAGATGCCTTGATTGCCTCTTCAACATTTCGTGTTATCATGCAATTTCTTATAGAAGCAATTTCCTCTGCTTTCATTGCTCTTTCATTCCCAACCTGCGTTGCAATTATTTCCATGCTGGATGGAATAAGAGAGAGCATTTTCTTTACATTTTTATCTCTCATGACTCCAAAAATAACGACTGTTTTACTATCATCTGTGCTCAATGAAGAAAAAAGAGCTTTAATACCCTCGGGATTATGCGCTCCATCTATTATGTACTTTCCAGTTTTCTGCATTCTGGCAGGAATAAACGCGTCATTTATACCTTTTATTATCTCCTCTCTGCCCGCTCCAAGAATCTCAAGAGCCTTCACTGCCATTGCAATGTTATCTCCCTGATAAAGGGCATTCATTTTTGGATGAAATACATATTCCCTATCTGCATATACCCTAAAATAGCCATCTTCGTATTTCCATTCAAAGTCGATTCCATTTACATGGACATCAGCACCTCTTATGGAAGCAACCTTCTTTATCACATCCAGGGCATCCCCACTGCATGATGTTATGACAGGAGCGTCCTTTATTATCCCGGCTTTCTCCCATGCTATTTTCTCCACACTTCTCCCGAGCCATTTCTCATGCTCCATTCCAACATTCGTTATTACACTCACTTCAGGCACAACAACATTTGTGGCATCCAGCCTGCCGCCCATGCCCGCCTCAATGACGGCAAAGTTTGCCGTTTTATCGTTGAAATACTGAAATGCCATGGCGGTGAGGGCCTCAAAATATGTGAATTTGTAATCTCTCATCCATGAGTATTGTTCAATTTCCTGATTTGTTATCTCCTTTCCATTTACCCTTATCCTTTCATTAACTCTTATAAGATGGGGAGAGGTGTATACTCCGGCTATGCTTTTTATCATGAGAGCCGAGTATATGAACTCACATACCGAGCCCTTGCCGTTTGTTCCGGCAACATGTATTGCTTTAAAATTTTGATTGAAATCCTTCATGAATATATTCATTCTTTCCAGACCCGGTCTTATGCTTCGTTTACATTCATCAATCCACATCAGTAGCCCTCTGAATAGAGAACATCTGGATAGGAATATTTTTCCTTCCAGCTGTCTCCAGGTAGAATCCTCACCTTTCTTCCTTCAATCACGATTCTTTTTTGCTCGTACAAATCAATGGTTCTTGGTAGCAGCTGGTGTTCAACCTTTAAAATCCTTTCAGCCAGAGTGCTTTCATCATCATTACTCTTCACAACAACAGCAGCCTGCAGTATTATGGGCCCATGATCAGGTAGCTCATCCATGAAATGGGTTGTGCACCCTGCAATTTTAACTCCATAATCCACGGCCTGTTTCTGAGCATTCAATCCCTTGAATGATGGCAGGAGCGCGGGATGAATGTTTATTATCTTTCTATTCCACTGTTTTATAAACCACTCTGACAGTATTCTCATATATCCCGCTCCAATAACAAGTTCTACATCATGGCTGCGAAGTATTTCATCCATCCTTCTCTCATGCTCTCTTCTGTCACTGGCATCCACATAATATGAGGCTATTCCATGCTTCTTTGCCCTTTCCAGAGCGAAGGCATTCTTATTATCGCTTATCACACATTCAACTTTTGCATTTATTCTCCCATCATTGCAGGCATCTATTATTGCCTGAAGATTTGTACCTCTTCCAGAAGCAAGAACTCCTATTTTAAGCATGATTTTATATGTATGCCCAATATTTGTGTTTTGCCAGTTATACAACGAGAGTTGTTGTTCCTCTTGGAATTGCCATTATCTTTGCATCTTTTCCTTTAATTTTAAGTGCCTCGTTCAATGCATCATTTACATCATCAAATACTCTCATTCTGAATACATCCTCAAGCATCTTCCTGTCCATGGATGAAACGATGAAGAATTTTGCCTTTTCCATTGCCTTCATGTGATAATATGCTTTATGTCCTCCAGGAACAAATTCCTTGCTTAATTTTTCTGCCATTTCCTCCTTTGTTTTATAATTTTTCATCCATTGATAATATGGCTCAGAGCCATGCCCATCAGGGCATTCAGCAACGAGTATTATTATTCCATCATCCTTCACAACATTCAGCCCGAGATGTATTGCCTTATATGCCTGATATAAATTTACATCATGAGGAGAGCCATCTGCTGCTGTGATGAGAATATCTGCCTTTTCCCTCACCTTCACCTTATACATTTTGTCCACAAGTTCAGCACCCTTTCTAAGCACAAGGTCAAAGTCACCTGCAAATGCTCCTACAATTTCATGTGATGCGTTCTGCACAACATTAAGGCAGAAATCTGGCTTGGCAAGTCTCGCCGCTTCTGTCATATTCTGATACATGGGATTTCCATCAAGGATGCCGGGCTTGGACATGGGATGGAAGAAGTTTGTTGTGTAGTTGTGCTGAATTGTTGAATAATGAGCTATTCCGGGAAGAACACTTTTCCTTCCTCCTCCATATCCTGCGAAATAATGTATTTCCACATCTCCAAGAAGGATTTTGAGGCCTGCTTCAAGAAATGCATTTTTTATTTTTACATCCGTTCCAAATGATGTTGTGCCAATATATGTAAAATCATCTCCCTTGCAGTTATTGCTCATATACTCTATTGACTCTGCATATTCCTCTCCAAGCAATCTTTTTGCTTCATCATCTCTCACCTCCCTGTGTGTGCCGGTTGCAAAAATTATTTTCATATCCTCTTCCTTTATTCCCTGCTCTTTCAATTCATCAACAACATGGGGAAGCATCTTCCATGTGGGACAGGGCCTTGTATTATCATCAACGACAATGGCGACACTCATCCCCTTCTTCGCCTGCTTCTTTAATGGCAACGCTCCCATTGGATTTGAAAGGGCATTTTTTATGTAATCTCCCTCATCCTTCTCAGCCTTCATCTCATTTGGATAGATAACCTGAATCAGGTTTTCATCTGGAATATCTGCTTCCACAAAACTCTTCCCGTATGGAAATTTAACCTTCATAATCCAGGATATAGTACAGATTAAATAAACTTTGTGAGTGTCCGTTATATCTCAAGAACGCAGCCCGCGCCGCCCTCCATGTAGTTGCGGGGGTAAAGGGATTTTATTTCTTCCTTATATTTTGTGCAGTGGGTGGGACATATCAATTCAATTCCTTTAAGGGCATCAAATTTTTTGAAGTCATGGAATCCTCCAATTATTGCATATATACTCCCAAATTTTTTTGCAGTCTCAATTATTCTATCCACTCCAGGATGGGAGCATCCAACAAGGAGTATGTTTCCCTTGTTGCTTTCCACAATCATTGACTGTTCGATTCCGTTTAACTCTCCTGTGGAATATATGCCGGACATTATTTTTCCTGCCTCCTCTACAACGATGATATTTTTGTCCTCACCAAAAGAAGGAGGGGCGTATACAACAATGTCTGGATTCAATTCCATTAGTTTATCAAGTCCTCCGATATGGTCCCAGTGAGGATGAGAGATAAAAACATACTTTATCTCTCCTGGATGTATTCCCATTTTTTTCATATTTTCAACAAGAATCTCTTCATCTCCTCCAGTATCAAAAAGTAGATTGTGCTCTTTCATGTACGCTGAAAAGCCCCATGCAGCTTTCATATCCTGTCTCTGAGAGGTGTTGTCATACACTATTTCAATTCTCATGATAAATAAACAAAAAAGAATATATCTCGCTTTTGCATCTATTTAAATAATTTTTGCATCCCTTCCCTGTATTTCCCAAACTTTATAAATCATATTTTATTATTTATATCATGAAGAAATTAATAATCCCTGCCGTTATGGGCCTGTTTATTATTGCATATGCATTTGCCCAGCCACAGATAAATAGCATTGTGGATTCCCCCGATCCTGTTGAAGTTCCTGGTTATAACAATATCACTGCCAATATAACAAATGCAACAAGCGTGTATGTTGAGATTTATTATCCCAATGCAACATTGATGGGCAACTATTCAATGACAAATATAGCAAGCACTCAGATATGGTATTACAACACCACATATGCATATCCAAAGCCTCTCGGAAATTATTCATACATTGTTAAAGCCTACAACTCAACAGGATGGAATGTTTCATCTTCATACAACATAACAGTTCAGGATACGACCCCTCCATCAAGCAGTATAAATTCAATACCTTACTGGTATAATGTGTCAAATATAACCATAAATGCCACTGCATCCGATAACTATCATGTTAGCAATGTATCCTTATGGTATCGTCATAGCACTGATAACTCCACATGGGATTCATGGACGCTTTATGCAACAGATTTAACCACCCCATGGGGATGGAACTTTACAGGCATAGATGGATTTTATCAGTTCTATACAATAGCCACAGATGATGCAGGTAATAAAGAAAGCAAAACAACTGCAGATGAAATAGCTGCCATTGATACAACCCCTCCATCAAGCAGTATATCTGCATCTCCAATCCATGGAAATCATATCACCAGCTCATCCACAATAACCATCTCTTCCACCGATACCACATCTGGTGTTAATGTTACATATTATCGCACATGGAATGGAACATGGTCTCCCGCTCCAGGAACTGGAGCCGGAATAGGAAATAACTATTCAGTATATTCTGGCAGCTTTTCTTTAACCGGAGAAGGCACCCATTATGTGGAATATTACAGTGTTGATAATCTCGGAAATGTTGAGGCCATTCACAATGTTACATACATTGTGGATGATAGTGGTCCAACCATATACTGCATAAACGCGACACCTCACGTTCAGACAGTTGGGGGATATGTCAACATAACATGCTGCATCAATGACATAAGTGATGTAGATGGCAGCAGCGTTTATGTTCATATAGATTACCCAGATGGTTCATCTGCAAATTTCACAATGCATACCCCAAATTGCTACACCTTTTACAGAAATGAAAGTTTTAATGCCATTGGACTTTACAACTTCACAATATATGCAAAAGATTATCTTGGCAATGAAAATGTTTCATCTGTTCACAATTTCACCATCCAGCAGGATACGACACCGCCAGTGACAACATGCACTCTTGATCCAGCAACACCAAATGGAAACAATGGCTGGTATATCACTCCAGTAAATGTTACCATAGATGCTACTGATGATTCATCTGGAGTTAAAGCAACATACTACTGCGTGGATGCAGGAACATGGCATAATATAACCGTTCCATACACATTCACCATCTCCACATACGGAGTGCATACCATTCAATATTACAGCGTTGATAATGCAGGAAATACTGAAAGTGCTAAGAGCACCACTGTAAAGATAGATGCCGGGCATCCAATAACCACCTATTCATTATCTCCATCCACGCCTGATGGAAAGAATGGATGGTATGTGAGCAATGTAAAGGTAACACTTAACGCAACGGATCCAGATGGTGTTGCATATACCAAATACAGGATAGACAGCGGAACATGGATTGTATACAATGGCTCATTCAATATAACCACGGATGGCAATCATCTCCTCGAATTTTACAGTGTTGATACTCTTGGAAAAGCAGAACCAATAAAAAGTACTCATATAAAAATTGACAAAACCGCTCCCACAGGAATGTTGCAGAGACCCATGCCAAGCTATCTGTACATCTTTGACAGGCAGATAATGCCGCTGGCTGGCGGCACATCAATAGCCATAGGCCATCTTACCGTGAGGGTTATAGCCTACGATGACACCTCCGGCATAGAAAACGTGACATTTTATCTTAACAATGTTGTTCAGACAATAGATCTTGCATCTCCTTATGAATGGATATGGGCAGGAGATATTGGAACAAGGGCTTTGAAAGCGAGAGTGTACAATGGAGCAGGATTGTATACCGACACCATCGTAGTCAATGTATTCATAATAAGCCTTTAAATGCATGATATAACCATAATACTGGTTGAGCCAAAATATGCAGGCAATGCTGGAGCTGTTGCTAGGCTTATCAAGAACTTTGCATTCAAACATCTATGGCTTATTTCTCCCAAATTCTCGCTTGAGGATGACGATTGCATAAAATATTCAATGCATGCTTATGATGTGATTGAGAACGCAAGGATATTCGATTCCTTTGACGATGTTATAAAAGAGATTGATTATCTCGCTGGCACAACATCTGTTATAAGCAATGATGATGAACATCATTTAAG
The DNA here is from genome assembly GCA_021162815.1 of Thermoplasmata archaeon. Classification (GTDB taxonomy): domain Archaea; phylum Thermoplasmatota; class E2; order UBA202; family JdFR-43; genus JAGGXW01. Next base: position 7,676 of record JAGGXW010000039.1, read on the forward strand.
AAAGTACATGGATGTAAGGGATTTTGCAGAGATGGTAAATAAAATAGATGGAAGGATAGGCATCGCTTTTGGAAGAGAGGATTACGGGCTTTTCAACGAGGAAATAATGAAATGTGATATTCTGATTAACATACCTACCTCCAGTGTATATCCTACGATGAATCTTTCTCATTCGGTTGCAATAGTGTTATATGAATTATTTAGAGCCAAAGGTATAGAAAAGCCGGATATAGAGCCTGCAAGCAAGATGGAAGTGGAAAAATTACATGAAACTTTTTCTGAGCTTTTGCGCTCTGTTTCATATCCAGAATACAAAAGACAGCACGCAGAAATAATATTCAGGAGAATTATTGGAAGAGCAGTCATATCAAAATGGGAGTATCATAATTTAATGGGAGTTTTGAAAAAAGCAATGAGGAGAAAATAACTATATCGTTTCCAGGGAAAAAAGAACATCCGTTCCTTTTAACGCCACCTGCACTTTGTCGGCAAACCAGAGTAATGTGTCAATATCCGGCTCTCTACTCCATTCATAAACAAAATCATAGCTTCCTTTGACAGCCTTAAATCCAAGTTCCAGCAATCTGCTCTTCACCTCACTTGGTGCAGCCCCTTCACTGTTAAATATTACACTGAGGTATGTTTTCATTTTCCCACATATAAATAAAAAAATGAGATATAAAATCATTATGGATATAAAGGGCGTGACAATACAAGTTCAATGATACCCAGAAGTCATCCCAGGTATGAAAGCCTGATGATGAGAAAGAAAATAGAAGATGGAGTTAAAAAAGGCATAGTTCATATTACTGGGCTAATAGCACATGGCAGAGGAGAGGCATTCGATTATCTAATCGGAGAAAAGACCCAGCCTTTTGCCGATTTAGCCGCCAGAGCTGCTGCCAGAGTTTTAAAAAATGCAAAGCATGCTGTAATATCTGTTAATGGAAATACTGCTGCTCTGGTGGCTGATGGAATAGTCAAACTGGCAGAAAAATGCAATGCAGATATTGAGGTGAATCTGTTTCACAGAAGTGAGGAAAGAATAAGGAAGATAATTTCTCTTCTTGAAGAAAATGGAGCAAAAAATGTTCTCGGAATGGAAGGTAATGCAAGAATAGAGGGGCTTGAGCATGATAGAGCAATATGCAGCAGAGAAGGCATATACTCCGCAGATGTTGTATTTGTTCCTCTTGAGGATGGAGATAGATGTGAGGCGCTGAAAAAAATGGGAAAGAAGGTTATAACTGTGGATTTGAATCCTCTTTCCAGAACTGCAAGGAAGGCAGATATCACGATAGTGGATAATGTAACCAGAGCTATTCCAAATATAATAAAATATTGTGATGAAGAGTGGAATGAAGAATGGGATAATTTAAGGATGCTTGATGAAGCTCTCAACTTCATCTGCTCCAGATTGAAGGAGATTTATTCTTCAGGAGCTCTGTAAATAGCTTTGAGTATGAAGGGTGTTATAAGAGATGAAATGATAACAAGCAGTATGGTTGCTGCAAGCATCTGATGCGCCATTGCACCTTTAAATATCCCCATGGATATTTCGGTTGTGATTACTATCAATGCAACCTCCATCCTCGGCATCATTCCCACACCAACGGCTAAGGCATCTCTGGAAGAAAATCCATTCACCTTTGCTCCGGCGCTGCACCCAATTATTTTTCCAATCAATGCCATTGGTATGAAAAGTAGCAGAAGCTTTCCAACATGTGAGAGCTGTGAAGGACTGAATGCAGAAAAATCAAAACTTGAGCCCACCCACACAAAAAATATTGGAATGAAAAACACTTCTCCAATCTGGCGAACAAAGTTAAGTATTCTTTTTCTTTGAGGAACAACGCTCAGCAGCAGACCAGCAAAGAATGAGCCTGTTATGGCAGCGAGTCCCATACTCATAGCAAAAAATGAGAATAAGAAGCAGAAGGATATTGCAAGAGTAAGAGCAAATCTTGAAAGATTTGTTCTTATCTTCAATCCCTGAGATTTATATAATCCATAAAGAATTGCAAGGAAAACAAGGAAGAATATGGTAATCTTAACGATCAGTATTTCAGGAGAGCCTTTTCCAAGTGTTATGGACAGAACAACAATTCCCAGAATATCATCCAGAACAGCAACGGTGAGTATTAAATTCCCGACATTGGTATGAAGTGCATTCATTTCCATTAATGTTCTGACAGTTATTCCAACGCTTGTAGCTGAGAATATGTTTCCTATGGCAATGCTGTGCAGGGTATCATAACCCATGAATGTTCCAACAAGATAACCGAAAAGGAAGGCAATACCAACATCAAAGGCAGATGTTATCAATCCGCTTTTTCCCGCATTTTTAATCTCATTTATTCCTGTATCAATTCCTGATAAGAATAGAAGGAGAATTATTCCTATTCTTGCAATGGCATCCACAGGCTGTTCAATTGAAGGTGAGATAAAATTTATCCCAAAAATCCTGCCCATTATGAAGGGACCAACAATTATTCCGGCAAGTATCTCTCCTATGACTGCAGGTTGCTTGACCCTTTCGAAGGCATATCCAAAAATACGGGCAAGCAAAAGGGCTATTCCCAGCTCAAGTAAAAGCAATTGAAGGTCCATTTTAATTACCTCTTCTTCAGCAGTATCTGAATGATATAACGGGCCGTTATCTCTCCTACAATCTCACCATCCTCTACTACAGGCAATCTCCTCAATCCGGAGTTGACCATCTTTCTCAGAACATCCCCTACCTTATCATCTGGTTCACATTTTATAAGCTGTCCACACATTATGTCCTCCACCTTTTTGGCTGTTCCGTGCTCTATGGATACTCCATATTTACTACCAAAAACATATTTTGGCAGTATGGTAGGGGATAGAAGGCGGAGTATATCATTTTCTGTTACCACTCCTACAATTTTCCTGCTATTTTTCTTTTCCACCACCCAGACATGGTCACGGGATGCCATAACAGATAAAAGACACTCTATATCTGCATCTTTTTCCAGCAACGGAAGATTCCATCTCAGTTTTTCATCAAGAATATCTCCCACTTTTTTTTCATGAAGCTCCTTGAGTTTTAACTCCACAATTTGTAAGCAATTTTGAAATAAATATATTGCTGCATTTAATTAAAATATTTTTTTAATAAGGGATATATAAGATATCTCATTTTGAATTCATGGGTATAGGCAAAACAAGACAGGTTATGGGGACTAACCATGAAATAACAGAGGCTGAAATAATGTTTGACGATGCAATATGACTGTTGCAATAGCCCCTGGAAAAATAATACTGCTTGGTGAGCATGGCGTTGTTTATGGTAAACCAGCCCTTTCCATAGCAATATCTCTAAAGGCATCTGTTAGCATTGAGAAAAGTGATCAGTTTCTTGTAAACGCTCATCTGATAAATGAGAGAAGAGACACATATATTAAAAAGGCAATAGATATGTTCTGGGATGGGGAACCTCTATCTGTTACGACATTTTCTCATATCCCATCAGCCAGCGGTCTGGGTTCATCTGCTGCAATAACAACTGCCACAATAGCTGCTCTTCTTGCCCTGAAGGGCATAAGAAGCAGAGAAGAAATAGCTAAAAAAGCTTTTGAGGTGGAATATGCCGTTCAGGGAATGGCGAGCCCCAATGACACATCAACATGCACCAATGGAAAGGGAATAATAGTATGGAGTGAAAAGAAAGATGGTTACATATGGAAAATAACCAAGAACAACAACACATGGTTTATCTATCCATTTGATGTTCCTGACATAAAAATCATAGTGGGATTTACGGGCATTAAATCCAAAACAGGAATGATGGTGAAAAAGGTAAAAAAATTTGTTGAGCACTCTTCATTTGCAAGAGAGTTACTTGATGAGATGGCTTCCCTAGTGATGCAGGGGCTTGATGCCATTAAAAAAAATGATATGGTTGAGCTTGGCAGGATAATGAACAGTGACCACAAAATCCTCAGAACCTTGGGAGCAAGCAGTGAAAAAATTGAAAAAATGATAGGGGAGGCATTGAAGAACGGAGCCTATGGTGCAAAACTTACAGGGGCAGGAGGCGGAGGGAGCGTGATAGCTATCGGAGATGATGAAAGCGAGGAGAGAATATACAGGGCAATGAAGAAAGTGGGGAAGGATGCTTATATTGTTACACCAGATATTGAAGGAGTCAAGGTATGGGATTAATCATTCAAGCAGATGAAACACAAGTCCTGTAAGCAATTTTGGATCGAACCATGTTGATTTTGGTGGCATGTTTCTTCCAGCATCTGCTACAGCTTCAAGTTCATCAATGCCTGTGGGATGGAGATAGAATACTGCAGCATTTCCATCTTCATCCACATATTTTTCATATTCCTCTCTGCTAATCTTTCCCCCGACGAAGAAAATGTTAGGATCCTTTCTCACGTCTTTTATGCCCAGTATGGGTTCAAGAATCTTGTTCTGCAATATACTCACATCAAGGCTTTCAACAACATCTTCTGGTATGTGTTTTGGTAAAAGTTTCCACCATTTTGATTTGTAATACATGTGTATTTCATGTTTTTTGGGCTCCTTTATTTCTGTCATCTCTTCAACATGAAAATCATTTTCAAGTTTTTCTATGAAATCATCAACATCTATTTTTCTTATGACTCTATTGTAAGGAAGTATTCTTACCTCATCATCGTTTGATGCAAATACCATAACATATTTTGCTTCCTCTCCATCATGCTTCTTCCAGTAGTGATAGGATGCTGCCATGCGATGATGGCCGTCTGCTATGTATAATGGTATTGGAGAGAATATTTCCTTTATTTCCTGTATGATGGTTTTATCACTCGTTTTCCATAACTGATGACGGTAACCATATTTTTTAAAATCATATATTGGTTTTTCTTTCATTATTTCATCCATTATTCTTTTTGTCTCCTCATTTTTTCTGAAAATGGTCCATACAAGGCCAGTGTTGGCTTTAGTTGCCTCTATATGTTTTATTCTGTCCTGCAGCGGCTTTTCTCTTGTTTCCTCATGTTTTTTTATTTTGCCATCTTCATAATCTTTGAGTGAGGCAGTAAAAATGAAACCTCTCTGAACAAAATCCCCATCTATCTCCCTATAAACATATATTGATGGTTCATCTCTAACCATCTTTTCCTTCATTTCTTCAAAGGCTTTTCTTGCATTTTCATATATCTCCTCCCCCTCTCCCTCTGGCAGTATTATATGAATTGCTGAATTTTTATTCTTCCTCATTTCCTCTGCCTCTTTATCATCTATTATATCATAGGGTTTGATGCAGAAATCTTCAGCGTTCAATGCCCTTAAACCTGCAAATTCTTTAACATCAACCATGAAAATGGATTTAAGAAGTGTTTAAAAATTTGATGGCACCTTTTTTAATATGAATATAATTCAAAAATTGTGCTTATAAGACCCTTTGACCCGTGGAAAAGCAAAATGTGCACATGCCCTGAAAAATATTCCTTTAGCCCATATACAGGATGCTCTCATGCATGCCTTTATTGCTATATATCATCATATATTCCAGATGCATTTCATGCCAGATTGAAAAAGGACCTTTTCAGAAGATTGAAGAGAGAGGTTAAAAAAATAGACAAAAACCTATATGTCAGCATGTCCAACAGCTCTGATCCATACACACCTGAGGAAAAGGAGCTTATGGCAACAAGAAAATGTCTCAGGATATTAAGGGAAAATGATATCATGCTTCTCATAATAACAAAATCAGATATTGTGGCAAGGGATATAGATATAATATCTGATATGAGGGCGAGTATCAGCATGACTTTAACGGGTGTAAACAATGAAAGGATGGCAAAAATAGAAAAATTTGCACCCTCTTTTCAAAAAAGACTGGAGGCAATGCAGGAATTGCACGAGAATGGAGTGCCATGCTCCTTCCGCCTTGATCCCATAATTCCTGGAGTGAATGATGAGGAAATAGAGGATATCGTCAGAGAAGGGAGCAGATACTGCAGCCATGTTGTTACTTCCACCATAAAACCGAGAGCAGATTCCATGAAGAGGCTTAAAGCTGTTCTGCCTCATATCTCTTCGATGAAATTTGAGAGGATAGGTAATTCATATTATCTTCCAAAGCAGATAAGATTTGAGTTGTTGAAAAGGGTGGAGGAAGCAAGCAGAAAATATGGTATTAGTTTTGCCACATGCAGAGAAGGATATCCATTCACTGCAAAGAGTTGCGATGGAAGCCATTTAATACCCAGAGGTTAAAGTTTAATATGGAATAACATTATTCTTTTGATGTATCTTACCAAAGAGCAGGAAAGAATGCTTGATGGTGAAAATGGAGAAATTGTTGCGAGAATGATGCGTCTCCTCGTGAGGCTTGGAGATATCTATAACGCTGAAAAAATGGTCAAGGTTGCCAGCGTCCAGGTTTCTGGAGTGTCATACAAGTCAATAGGAGATCCCGGTCTGGAATTTCTTCAGGATATAGCCAATGAGGCAAGGGTCAAAGTTCTAACGTTTCTCAATCCTGCTGGAATGGACCTGGAAGCCTGGAAGGAGATGGGAATAGATGAGGAATTTGCAAAGAAGCAGCTTGAGATAATAAATGCTTTCAGAAAAATGGGAATAGTCATCTCCGCAACATGCACTCCATATCTTGCAGGTAATCTGCCAAGATACAGGCAGCATATAGCATGGGCAGAATCATCTGCGGTTTCATTTGCAAACTCCGTAATAGGAGCAAGAACAAATAGAGAGGGCGGTCCATCCGCTCTTGCAGCTGCAATTACGGGCTACACTCCAATGTATGGTCTTCATCTGGACGAAAACAGAAAACCTGATGTTGTGATTGAGGTGAATGCAAACCTGAAATGCAACTCTGACTTCGCAGCCATGGGTTATTATGTCGGAAGTGCTGTAAAAAACAGAATACCATACTTCAGGGGAATAGAGGATGCGGACACCGATCAGCTTAAAGCTCTTGGCGCCGCCATGGCAGCCAGCGGGGCTGTGGCGCTGTATCATGTGGAGGGCATAACTCCAGAGGCAGATAAGTTTGATGAGTTGAATAATCTCGAAAAGATTGAGTTTGGAGAGAAGGAGAAGAAGGAAACATATGAGAAGCTGAATACAGGAGAGGAGCCTGATATAATAATATTTGGCTGTCCCCATGCCTCTCTGAATGAAATGGTGAGAATTGCAAATATTGTTAAGGGAAGAAAGGCAAAGAAACCTTTCTGGATATGTACTTCAAGAGCTGTAAAGGAAGTTGCCATGAGAATGGGACTGGATAAGGTTATACAGGAAGCCGGAGGAAAGATTGTTGCCGATACATGCATGGTTGTATCCCCCATAGAAAAGCTGTTTAAAACCACTGCTGTTAACTCTGCCAAGGCGGCTCATTATCTACCAGGATTCTGCAAACAGAAGGTTGTTTTTGGAAACATGGAGGAGTTGTTAATATGAGGGGAAGAACAATATATCCGGGAAAGGTTAAGGGTGTTGCCATAGTGAGCCATGAGCCAATAGGATTCTATGGCGGAATAGATATGAAGACTGGAGTGGTGATAGAGAAAGGGCATGAACTTGAAGGGAAGAGTGTGAAGGATAAAATACTTGTATTTCCCTATGGCAAAGGCTCCACAGTTGGAAGCTATGTCATATATGGATTAAAGAGAAATGGCGTTGCACCCCTTGCCATAATAAATAAGGAGACAGAAACGATAGTTGCAACCGGAGCAATACTTGCAGGAATACCATGTGTTGACAGGGTTGATATAGAAAAAATAAAGGATGGAAGTGTTGTTGAGATAGATGCTGGAGAAAAGGAAGCAGAGATAAAAATAGAATGATAATTGTAAAACTTGGAGGAAGTGTAATAAGCAATAAGGATGAGCCATTTTCCTTTAATGAGGAAGCTGTAAAAAATATTGCTGAGGAAATTTCCTCATTTTATCCAGAAAAGAAGTTTGTTATAGTTCACGGAGGGGGCAGCTATGGACATCCTCTTGCGTCAAAGTACAAAATAAGGGAAGGAATGGGCGGAATTGAAAGAATGATAGGGACAAGTATCACTCACCAAGCAATGCTGGAGCTGAATGGAAAAATAATTGATATATTTCTTTCAAAAGCTCTTCCAGCATTCTCTGTATCTCCTTCCTCCATTTTTATAATGAAGGCTGGAAAGATAGCTTATGGAAATATTAAAGTTATAATGGAGCTTGTTGAAAGAGGTTTTATACCTGTGTTATTTGGAGATGTGTGTCTGGATGAAGAAAAAGGAATAGATATTTTATCTGGAGATAATATAATCTCATACCTGGAAGAAAAAATGGATGTGGAGAAGGTAATATTTTTAATGGATGTTGATGGAATATATGACAAAAATCCTGAAGAGGAGGATGCAAATCTTATAGAGAATATAGATGAATACATCTCCATAGACTCGAGTATAAAAAAATTTGATGTTACAGGAGGAATTGAAAATAAGATAAAAGAGGCAATGAACATGAGATGCCGGGTTTACTTCATAAATGGATTTATGAGAGGAAATTTAAGCAAAGCCATTGAAGGAAAGAAAGTGGGAAGTATTAAAGAAGCAGATAAAAGTTATAAATCCCACCAGCCATTATGAAATTGATTGAATGAAAGAGCGAAAAAAGGAACATATTGAGATAGTGGCAAATGAAGATGTAAATCATTCATACAATTACTGGGATGACTTCATGCTGATTCATGATGCTCTGCCAGAGATAGATATTGATAAAATAGATACTTCTACCACAATATTTGGAAAAAGGCTCTCCTTTCCCTTTATAATAGCGGGTATGACGGGAGGATTTGAGGAGGCAGAAAAAATAAACGAAAATCTTGCCATGGCGGCTGAAAAATACGGCATAGGAATGGGAGTTGGCTCCCAAAGGGCTGCACTTGAAGACGAAAATCTTGCATATACCTATGCCGTGATCAAGAAATTCAATATCCCATTAAAGATAGCCAATATTGGTGCGCCCCAGCTTCTGGAATGGAAAAATGCGGCGGAGATGGCAGAGAAGGCAATAGAGATGATAGATGCAGATGTTCTTGCCATACACCTCAATTTTTTGCAGGAGGTTGTTCAGCCTGAGGGAGATAGAAATGCTGAAGGATGCATGGAAAAAATAGATGAGGTTGCATCCTCTTTATCCACACCTGTTATAGTAAAGGAAACAGGAGCAGGAATATCTCTCAAAACCGCCGAAAAAATAGCAAATACATCTGTTGTTGGAATTGATGTTGGTGGTTCTGGAGGAACATCCTTCTCGGCTGTAGAAGCTTATAGAGCATCCATGAGGAATGATAAAATACAGGAAGAGATGGGAATAATTTTCTGGGACTGGGGTATTCCCACGCCATATTCGCTGATTGAAATATCTGACTACTGTCATGATATTGGATTGAGCCTGATAGCCACGGGGGGAATAAGGAATGGGCTTGATGTAGCCAAAGCTATTGTTCTGGGGGCAGATGCGGCCGCCTCTGCGGCTGCCATGCTGAAAAGTCCCGTGCAGCAGGCAGAGATATTTGAAAGGTCATTCAGGGCGACAATGTTTCTCACGGGCTCAAAAAATATTGATGAGTTGAAGGAGGTGGAAATATGGATGAGATAGTGGAAGCTGTAAATAAGGCAATAGATAATTATCTCTATGAAAAGGAGCCATATGAACTATATCAGGCGGTGAGGCATCTTCCTGAAGCAGGAGGAAAAAGACTCCGTCCTGTAATTGCCTGTCTTTCATGCGAGGCGAGTGGTGGAGAGTTAGAGGATGCAATACCCTTTGGTGTGGCTCTTGAACTTGTGCATACATTCACGCTCGTACATGATGATATAATGGATAAAGACGAGATGCGTAGAGGAATGCCCTCTGTTCACAAAAAATTTGGAGAGAACGAGGCCATTCTTGCTGGAGACACTCTTTTTGCAAAAGCTTTTGAGGTGATATCTTTAATGAAAGATGCAGAGATTGTGAAGAGATTGACAAGAAATGTTTCAATCATGGCAAAGGAGATATGCGAGGGACAGCACATGGATATGAGTTTTGAAAATGTGGAATACGTGGATGAAAAAATATGGCTTGAAATGATTGAAAAAAAGACCGCAAAAATGTTTGAGCACGCCGCAATGGGGGGCGCAATAATAGCCAGGGCTGATGAAAATAAAATTGAGGCAATGAAAAATTATGGAAGAAATCTCGGAATGGCTTTCCAGATATGGGATGATTGTCTTGATGTAATCGGAAAAGATATTGGAAAACCTGTTGGAAGCGATATAAGAGAAGGTAAAAAAACACTGATGTATCTTTATGCCTATGTTAACAGCGACAGGAAATGGCTATCAAAATATGGAAAGGAAGAGTATGTTGAAGAGATAATAGATATTTTCAGGGAAACAGGAGCGATAGATTATGCAAAAAATAAGGCAAAGGAGTTTTCTGAATATGCAAAGAAGGAGCTTGAGATATTTGAGGATAGTGAGGCAAAAAGAAAGTTAATTGAACTTGCGGATTTTGCTGTTGAGAGAGAAAAATAACAGTAAATATTAAAAAGGCATTCTCTTTACTCCAACCATGGCAAGATTTCCTGAAGCAGAGGCAAGGACTCTCAACAAACTCATATGCATGAACTGCAACGCTCGAAATCCTATTGGAGCGACAAAATGCAGAAGATGTGGTTCAAAGAGGCTCAGACCCAAGTCAAAGGAAAGAAAAGCCAAGGGTTAATTGCAATTTGGATCTGCGCATTTTTTCCATTTCTTTCCACCATATATTATGGTAATTTTCGGAGAGCCACATTCGCAATACTCTCCTTCAAAGAACACACTTCCTTTCTGAGGTAATGGATATGTTACAGTGCAGCGAGGATAGTTGGAGCATCCTATGAATCTCTTTCCATTCTTTGATTTCCTCATTACAAGATTTCCTCCACACTTCGGACATTTGCCAAAATAGTTCTGCTGCTGTACGGCTTTCTTTATGGTTTCTCCTATAACCTGCCTCTTCTCCTCTAAGGTTGAAAATGCTTTCTCAAGTATCTGTTTCGATTCCTCCACAACTTCCTCAAATGTTTTCTTCCTATCCGCTATCCTGTTCATGTCCTCTTCCAGCATTGCCGTCATTTCGGGCATTGTTATTATCTCCGCTCCCTTTTTCAGAGCCTCTGTAACGGCTATGGCTGCCGGTGTGGGCGTGATCTGCTTCCCTCTTATGTAGTTCCTCTGGAACAGTTTTCCTATTATTTCATGCCTAGTTGATTTTGTTCCCAGACCAAGTTTCTCCATTTCCACAAGCAGGCTTCCCTGTGTGTATCTCTTTGGTGGCTTTGTTTCCTTCCTTTCCACCTTTACCTTTATTACCCTGATATCCTCTCCTTCATTCATGTCAGGCAACTCTTTCTCCTGTATCTTTAAATATGGATATACCTCTCTCCAGTTCTTTTCTATGATTTTCAACCCCTCAGCATTGAATTCTTCGCCACCTGCATTAAGAACAGCCTTCTTTTTTTCTAAAATAGCATTTTTTGATACCGTGGCCATAAATCTTCTTGCAATAAGTTCGTAAATTTTTCCATGATGCCCTTCAAGTTTACATGCATCAACCGGATAGATGGGAGGATGATCATGGCTTTCTTTTTTCCCTCTTGTTGGCACTCTTCTCCTCATTGAAGCAACTTTTTTTGCATCTGGAAATATCTTCTCAAGCTTGGAAAGTATTATATTTATTGGGATGGATGGATATACTGTATTGTCTGTTCTTGGATATGATATGCATCCATTCATATAAAGCTCCTCAGCAATTTTCATTGAAGTTGTGGCTGAAAAACCGAGGTATGAAGCCTCTTTTAGAAATGTTGTTGTGTCAAATGGAGGAGGCGGATACTCCTCAACAATTTTCTTATCGAATTTTTTTACCCTCGCAAAATTTCCAATGCTTTCCTTTATTTTCCTTGCTTTTTCTTCATCTTTGATTTTTTTGCTTGTTGCTGTGAACTTTGCACCATCCTTTTCCAGTTCAAGTTTTATTATCCAGTAGGGCTCGGGAACAAAATTTTCTATTTCCTTTTCTCTCTCCACTATAAGGGCGAGTGTTGGTGTCTGAACACGGCCGACGGATAGAAAATCACTCCCAAGCTGATTTGAGGAAAGACTTATGAATCTTGTGAGGCTTGCGCCCCATATTAAATCGATGTACTGCCTTGCCTCCGCTGCTTTAGCAAGATTTATATCAAGTTCTCCAAGATTGGAAAAGGCTTTCTTTATCTCATCAGGAGTTATTGCGCTGAATCTTGCCCTCTTTATGCTGACATTTTTTGGCAGGAGTTCTATTATCTCTGCCCCTATCAGCTCTCCTTCTCTATCATAATCAGTCGCTATTATTACTTCTTCAACTCCCTCCGATAGTTTTTTAATGGCATTTGCCACATAGCTATTGCTTATTTTTTTTACAGGCTCTACCTCTATAAGTTCTTTTGGATTCACGGCATTCCATTTTGCATATCTGGAAGGATAATCAAGTTTCATTATATGGCCCTTCAGCCCTATGACAATTGTGTCATCAAACTCATAATATGGAACTTTTCCAAAATTTTTCTTCACATAATTTCCATTTGATAAAATACCCGCTATCCTCCTTGCAGCAATGTTCTTCTCACACACTATTAATCGTTTCACAGACATTTATCCAGCTCCTCCAGAAATTTTTCTTCCATGTTTCTTGGTACGCTTGCTCCTGCAGCTACTGGATGTCCTCCACCATTACCGCCAACTTTTTCAGCAGCGCATTTCATTGCCTCTCCCAGATTTATTCCATTGTTCACCATCTCATAATTGGCTCTTGCAGATACATCAAGATGTTCATTGTAGGAAAGGGCAATAACCGGTTTTCCTTTTTTGAATGATGGGAGATAACTCAATGCCAAGCCTGCGAGGACACCAGCAAGAGGCGGTTTATCAGTATGGAAATAGATGTATTTTTCTCTTTCATCTGGCTTTATTTTTTCAAGTTCTCTCATCTCCTTTCTTATCTCGTCTCTGTACTTCTCCTGCAGAATAAATGCTCTTTCTCCTGCCCTTTTATCCCCCATGCAGTATGCTATGCCTGTACCTGCCTCATGAAGCCTTGCACATGCATTGAGACGGGAGGACACTTCATACAGGTTTCCATAATACTTTCCGTACAATACCTTTCTCTTCCATTCGATATCTTTACATCCCTGCTCCAGCAGTTTTAGAGTTATCACAGATAAAAATTTCTTTCTTTCCTCGTCATCCAGTTCCTCAAATTTTTTTGTTGGAACAAATCCATTTGTTTCCAGAAAATTGTTTGAATTCTCCATCTCCGTGAAATATGGCTCTATGGAATTTTCCAGCGCATCTTTCAGTGTTTTGCCCTCAAAGAGATACTCTTCTCTCTCTTCAATATACCCTGCTGCAATTCCCTCCTCGAGAACCTTTTTATTATAATCCTCAAAATATTGTTTATCCCCAATCATGCCCACGACAGCAAGCTGGGAAAGGTCAACATTTGCCTCATCTATTGCCATTGCAAATGAATATGCAACACTTGCCCCGCATGCGGCTCTGCTGCCATCTATTCCATGCAATCTTGCATTCACATACATGACATTGGAAGGGGGCTCGTCATAGGAAAGATGATGCTCCAGCACTATTATATTGCTCTTCAATTCTTCCATCTGGCGGAGATACCCGCTACCTATATCGCTGAAAATTATCAGTTCATTTTCTTCGTTCTTCAGCTCATCTATTAAATCTGGCTTTGTCCTCTTTATGGAGATATGATATCTGTATCCTGCTCTTTCAAGAGCAATGGCAATTATGGAAGCAGCAGCTATCCCATCTGCATCGATATGGCTTATCACTCTAACCATGCTTTTTTTGGGCAAACTCAGCAACAGATCCGCTGCATACTTAGCTGCTTCTTCCAGCTTCATACAATATCAACCTTGATAATATCAAAATGGAAAATAGCAATGCAATATAAAAGCCTGTTCCCATGCCCCATGTGGCATAAGCATTTTCTATGATGCCACTTCCAAATATACTACCCGTTGTAAGAGAAGAAAAGAAGTGAATGGAAATAACAAATGTTACTATGGAAGCAACAGAAAGAGCCAAAGAGATTTTATATCTTTTCACATATGCAAGAGCTATTGATGAGACGAATAAGATAGCTGTTATTAGAAGAATGATATTGAACGGGAAGGGCAAAGAAAGCAATTTTCCATAATTGCTGTACATCTCTATCATAGAAGGAGGAAGGAGGTACATTGAAACATTGCTATAACCATTTATTCCCCACCATGAAAAGAGGAGAGATGAGGAAAAAAGAGTGTAGAGAACATTGTACCATTCTTTTCTATAGATGAAATAGATGGCGATTGATGCAATAAAGATGATAAAAGCATAAACAAACCAGGATGTTTTATTGGCAACAATACTTATTGAGGAATCAGAAGAAAGCTGAAAATCTCTTGATGCCAATTTTTTGTTTCCATCATATACCTCTAAAGTATATTTTCCCGGAGGAAGTTCATTTTTCTCAATGACCTTGCCATCTCTTATGAATTTTATTTTTGAGGATATGGAAAATCCTCTGTCATCATATGTTTTTACATTTATTTTGTAGGTGATTGGAAAATCTATCTCAATGTTCTTGTTTCCGTTCACATACACATTTTTTTCCATATTAAAATTTCTGTATCCCATTTTTAGGGTGTAATTGGCCGGGGGCAATGAATAGAATACATATGTGTCTCCTTCCTTAATTCCCTCCATGTTTATTCTGTCCATCATTTCATCGCTTGTGAGATGCATGGTGAGATTAACCGCAGCAGGGAATCCCAGAGAATCGATCACCTTCACGCCCAGAGAATATAACTGATAGCTATACTCTCTTCTATTCACAGTCAGGAAAAGTTTTTCTTCATCCATAAGAAAGCCCCTGTAAAGAATCTGAAGAGTGTAAAATCTGAAGGAAGGTGCATGAAGTATGGCAATTCCTCCACCGGAAATATTGCTGCATACCACACCATCATGAATCAACCTTACTTCCATGCCGTCATTTACTCTCACAATAAGTTTTCCCGGAAGGGTGCAGAAAACATGTACTTTTTTATCTCCGTCAACATGAATACTTCTAAATCCAATATATTTTCTTCCATGCCTGGTGTAAACCCTCACCATATAGTCTCCATCTGGAAGAGAAAATCTTGCTCTCCTAAACTTTGCATCTGAAAAAGATATTTTGCTGTTGTTCTTCCATATTTCCACTTCCATTCTGGACGGTATCAAAGAATGCACAACCACGGTAACATTATGTGTTTTCACTTCCTTTACACTCTGCTCTCTCAGAGAGGAAAAATTGTAAAAAGCCCTTACCTCTCTTTCGAATTCATCCCAGCTTTTTCCATAATAAAGCTCGCACTTTCTGCTAACAGAAAAGCCATCTGGTATATCTCCTTCTTTTGCCCTCCCTATGCTCACGCCGCCGCCTGCCACGCTTATGCCAGGCACATCCAGTTTTTGCTTTACCACTGCCTTTATTTTATCCCCCTCTGCCTCCTTTCCCATTATTATTCCATAAATCCTGTCATCATCGAGCGTTACCCAAGGAGTTGGGCCGAGAAGAACATTGTCTTTTGAGGAGATAATCCATCTGTAATCCTTATTCTCAGGATTTGTATCCATTTTATATTCTTGCACACCATTTTTTCCATATACATGGATATATGGCAGAATATCTCCCAGATTTATCTCATTTATAACTTTGCTTCTTGATTTTATGCACATAAGGTATGCAAATATTCCGTTTTCTTCTTTTTCTCCATAAACTTTACATTCTTTCATTGTTTTAT
This sequence comes from Thermoplasmata archaeon, assembly GCA_021162815.1. Lineage (GTDB taxonomy): Archaea > Thermoplasmatota > E2 > UBA202 > JdFR-43 > JAGGXW01. The sequence goes on from JAGGXW010000039.1 coordinate 23,561, forward strand.
GTTCAAAATTTACGAATATTCTGTTTTTGTCAGGAGTATAGTAATAAGTGTATAAAGCGGTTGTTTTAACACTTCCATCATCTGAGGAGGAGTCTATTTTCATCCTCACCATCAAATTTCCATCAACAATTACCTGCTTTTCTATTAGCCTTTCATCAGTTCCAATTTCCTTTCCACCATAATAAAAAAATGCAAAAGATGACATTTGCTCCCATGTGTTGAGCTCAAAATTCTTTGCATTTTCCTTCATTTTAACGACTTTTTGTCCCATTGACACACCAAGAACATCTCCCTTTTCCCCTATGCTGAATACACAGTCCCCATCCTGCATTATGGCATAGTAATCCAGGCTTATGTCATATCCTGGAAGGAGGTGATATGAATAGTGAGAGTCAATAACGGAAACATGATCAGGGTATTTTTTATTCTCTCTTTCATCTCCATATCTTATGAGATATTTTCCCTTTCCCATGCTTAAAAAAACAACATTGCAGGAATCTATGTGATTACTGTCTGTGTGATGAAGATTATAAATCTGGTTTTCTATTTCCTTTCCATTATAATATACTTTTATTGAATTATCATTCTCATCTTTTGCATAGCATGGGTGTTCGAATGTTATATTTACATCAACCGGCTGTCCTTTTTCATCAAATGGAATGTTTATCTCCTGATAGTAGTGCTTAGCCTCAGCAATAGGGATAGAGGACATTATAAACAGGGCCACTATAAGAATTGATTTAATTCTTACTGACCCTTGAAACAACGAGCGGAGGTAAAATTTCCCCATAATTATCAACCCTGTCAACTTCTTCAATAACCACATTCATATTGAGTTTGTCCATAAATCTTTTTTTCATTTCTTCATATATATGCTCAAGCTTTTCTTTATCTGCCCCTTCCATCGGTATTACCTTAACCCTGAGTTCATTTTTGCTTTCCTGAACAATCTGGAATTGTTTCAGAAGATACAATCTGTGTTCGCTCATTACTTCATTCGGAATTCCTGTAATTGAGAATGGAGGTATCTCATTTCCATCAGGGGTTACTATAGCATCAACTTTTCTTCCTTCTATGTCTCCAAGACACTCGCTGTTTATGCCGCATTTACATGAATCACCAATATATTTTGCAAGGTCTCCCATTCCGTCATATCTTATTATCGGAGTTCCTTTTCCATATACTCTTGTGACAACAACTTTTCCCACCTCACCATCTCCAACATGCTCAAATTCATCATCAAGTATCTCAATATAGACCATATCGGAATGAATATGGTAGCATCCTTTCCTGCATTCAAATGCCATGGGCCCTCCTTCTGTTGATTCGTAAACATCAAAAACTTTTGCACCAAATGCTTTTTCAATCATACTTCTGGTGTATCTATCAAGCACAGCACCGGAGGAGGAAATATATTCGGGATTAACATCCTCCATTTTTCCCTCCATCTTCATTCCTGCAAGAACACGTAAAATGCTAGGATATCCATTCATAAAATCAGGTTTGAACTCGTTTATTTTTCTTGCTATTATCTCAGGCTTTTCATTCACACCTATTATTTGATAATTTCTCGCATGAAGAAGTTTCATTAGTGTTGAAGGAAGTTTTGATAAAAAGCATGCATATCCAGAGCTTCCATATGTGGTATCTGCGATTATCGTCACCTTTGTTTTATTCCATTTTCTGCCATATGCTTTGAGAATCCTCACATAAGAAAGAATGCTGTTGGCTATGGATATGTCATCAACAAATATGGTTATTGGTTTTCCTGTAGAGCCTGATGTACTCAAAGGAATTAAATTTTTTCCTGTCTTTATTCCCTCAGGATAATTTTTCCTTATATCCTCTTTTGTTGTAATTGGAATTTTATTGAGGTCTTTCACACCCCGAATATCTTCAGGCTTAATTCCTGCTTCTCTGAATTTTTGGTGATAAAGAGGAACATTATATGCCATTCTCAGCAGCTTCCTCAATCTTTTATCTCTTAATTTAATTACTTCTTCAAAACTTTTTTTCCATAACGCATCAACATCGAATAAATATCCCTTTACAATATGCATTAATGGTATGGCCATCCTATTAGTTAATCCTTCCACTCTATATTTTTCTTTCCATTTTTAATTGGTGCTGTTAACTTAACGAAATTTTTCGATAAAAATATGCACCCCACCCCATCATGCATTTATAGGTGATTAAAATGCAAAAAGGGGATGGGGTGCAGTTATTAAAATATTTGCTGAAAGAAAAA
>JAGGXW010000045.1 GCA_021162815.1 Thermoplasmata archaeon
CCCCTCATCAATATGCTTACCCATGAGCCTGTCCTCTGATGGAATGATTTCCTCACCATAAGGAACATCTATACCAGCATCAACGACTCCCTTCAATGCAGCAAATATTCTCGCCCCTCTGCGGGGTGCGTGAAGGCCTATGTCAAGCACTCCTTCTTCAATACCATGCTTTAGTGCCTTCTTGCCCGCAACATATCCTGTGAGATATGCAGCGGGAGTATTTGAATAGCCATGTTCCCATCCATATTTCTTCAATTCATTTCCCACGGAGGATGTTACAATTATGTCACCATCAGGCTTGTAAACAACAAACTGGACTATTATATTTCTATTCGTCTTTCTAACAACAACTCTTGGTTTCTTTGATTTCAAGAGAGCAAATCTCTTCCTGTAGTCTGTCTTTCTCATCCTTCTTCTTTTGTATACCATCATTGTTTATTCTCCTCCTTTAAATATCCCTCAAGTTCGAGATGGAGTTTGAGATGGGCTTTATTCTTGAACTGTCCTCCTTTTGCCCGTCTGTAATAGAGCCTATATACGCTTCTGTCTATTAAACCTTTATCCCTCAGCTCCCTCAGATATGCCCTTATTGGCCTTATGGTCTGTATCCATCTCCTCTTCCTTGGCAATCTCGCAGTTGCCTTCCCCTTCCTTGAACCATGTCCCTTTCTCCTTCCCTTGGCTTTCTGCGCCAGCCTTTTCCTTATCCTGCCCCTTGAATTATTTTTGACGGGCTTTGCTTTTATTATGCCCTGCTTTATCAGGTTGCTTATATCCCTTCTCGTAACTGCCTTCTCAATCTCTTCGAGCTGCTCCGGGTCCATCCATACCCTGTTTTCACCACATTTCAGCAGCTCAGCGGCCAGTCTCCTCTGAGTTTTCAAATTCATTTACAACACCCTGTTAAGCACTCTAATTCCCATCTCATCTGCTTTTGCTATTATTTCCTCTCTCTTCTTCCTTCCCACTCCGTGAGCTATTCTCACAGCCTGCTTTTTGGGATTAATTCCCTCCAGCCCCTTAACATTATGAATGAGAACTTCCTCAAATCCTGATGGATGCAATCCCCTCACCTTCTTGGGAGAGGAATACCCTATTCTTGGCAGTGGAGGGCGGTAACCATAATGGCGGCGCAGCTTTGAATGCCTGCCTCTGGGGCGGCGCCAGTTTTTATCCAGCTTTTTGAATTGCCACCACTGCTGCCTGAGGAACCATGGCTTTTTCTTTCTCTCCTGCATGAGCCTTCTTATCTCGTCATCAATCTCAGGCTTTATTTTGACTGTAACTTCCTTCTTATTCTCTTCTTCCACCATTTTATGCACCCTTGCTAACTATATAAATACCATCCTGGAATACTCTGATATCCTTATCCTTAACCTTTGTTGCCGCCTCTATGTTGGCAGCTGTCTGGCCAACCTCTTCTCTATTAATTCCCTCTATGATAACCTCACTTCCCTTTATGGTAACCTTAACATTTCCAAATATTTTCGCCTTCCTTGGATGCTTCTCACCCAGGAAATTCTCAATTATGATTTCATTTCCCTTAACACTTGCCTTTATGGGAAAGTGAGAATAAACTATCTTCATTTTATATACAAAGCCTTCAGTTACACCCTTTATCATATTCCTTATATGAGCGGCAAATGTTCCAACAAGAGCCTTTTCATTTCTCTTCGGAAGCTCTGCTCGCACCACTATCTTGCCATCCTTCTTTTCAATGGCTATTTTTGGATGAAAAAGATTTCTCTCCAGCTTTCCTTTTGGACCCTCAACGATAACAGTTCCTCCACTTACCTCTACCTTAACGCCTTCGGGAATCTCAACCTCTCTAACCTCAAGTGGCACCTTCATCTGAAACACCTAATACACATATCCGAGGAGTCTGCCTCCTACTCTCTCCTTCTTTGCCTCATGCTGGGAAACAACCCCTTTGTTGGTCGATATCACCAGTATGCCAAAGTTTTCAGCGGGAAGATATCTTGCCTCCCACTTCTCAAACTCACTTGCTTTTATTGAATACCTTGGCTTTATAACATTGCAGTCATTTATGTTTCCCTTGAGTATAACCTTGTATATACCTGACTTACCATCATCCACCCATTCAAAGGCTTCTATGTAGTTATAATCCTGCATGAGTTTCAACACTCTGCCTATCAGTTTGGAGGCTGGCTTTATCATCGCCACTCTCTTTCCAACCCGCTCTGCATTTTTTATTGTTGCCAGTGCATTTGCTAAAGGATCGTTCAACATTTTACCCCAAATAGGACTATAATTCTTAAACCTTTCGCACAAAAATATTAATTTGATATAAAAATTTAATCCCTAAATTCAAAAGCTGAAGGATGGATAACGAGATCACCTTCTTCTCATGATGAAATACGAGGCAATTATGGAAATCAGAAATATTGAGAAGGTGAATGAAGGCGTGCTCCTGTTTTCATTGAATGATACATAACATGGGACAAGGAATTTCATGCTTGTATTATCCATTTCAATTCCTCTTATATCCTTTGCTTTATCTATAACTATTGTATCCTTTCCGCATCTCCATGTTCCTGTTATTTCAATGGTTCTGTTGTCCTTCCATGTTATGGAGTAATTTCCGCCATATATGCTGAGAGCACTCTCCACAGATGTTCTGTTCATGTGATGGGAGAATTTTATTATGAGAGTATCATGTCTGAGTAAAGTAACATTTTCAAAGCTGGTGAATAATATTCTTGGCTTTGTTATGTAAAATGAAAATGTATAGTTGTCCAGAGGATTTCCATATTTGTCAGTTATCTCATTATTTAAATGAACTGTATAATTTCCGATGGTGAAATTTATGGGCTTTATTACAAGCAGGGTATCATTATCTTCCCAGGAATAAACAAAAGGAATCCATGGCATGATGGATATACCATGCATGATGTTCCTGTCCATGGGTTTTGAAAATTTTATTTTTATTGTACCATAGCACTCGTCATAGAAGGGCTCCGCCTCCAGAACAACGGGTTTGCTCGTGTCTGGAGGGGCTGTGGTGAATGAAAGGGAATAATGCAATTTCTGCCCGCTGGGCCTGGCAGCATCTATTGTTAAAACATATCTCGTTTCATATTTCAGCGATGCCTTGATATGCAGCTCTTCATCTCCATTCCACCATATGCGGTAGCCTGCGGGGGGTGTGATGCTTATGCTTGCCTTCCTGTCCATGGGGTGAGAGAATCTTATCACTATATCCTTATAAACAGGCACATTGACAGCATTATTGGATGGAGAGGTGAAAACAACGAAGGGTTTTGAGGTATCGACAATAAAGGAGCAGGATATGCTTGTCACCTGTCCGAGATTATCTTTTGCCCTCAAATAAAATGTATATTTTCCATCAGGCAGGACATAATATGCTTCTGTCTCATCACCCCACTCATGCCAACTCTCTCCGGACAATCTGTATGAGTATACTGGTATGGAATTATCATCGCTCCCATTCCATTCAAATGACACATTCCTGTATCCGTGGATGTGAGACGGCTTCTTTATCAGTTTTATGGAAGGAGGTGTATCAGGCATGGCCTTGGCAACAGCCATTCCATCCACAAAATGTGCTTTAAAGGCATGATTATTGGCAGGAGGATCAGAATATCTTATTTCATATTCATGGGAAAATGCCACGGCAATGAACATTATATTTTCAGTATATGGGGCATTCCAGAAAGCATGAACTTCCCTGCTTCCATCCACACTGATATCATTATTATATGCATATCCAATAAAGCCGAAATGAAATGGCTTGCCTGCATCATCCTTCCATCTGGATACAGGTTCAACAACATATATTTTCAACAGCCCATCATATTTTTTGCTGCTTGTGAGAGTTGCGTCAATGCTAACACCATTTTCATTCCATTTTGCTTTTAGATTAATATCCAGTGTTTTCTCTATCTGCATGCATTCATTTATTGCATCTATGTACTTGCTTTTATCATTTTTACCAAAAACAACCACATACCCTCCATCGAAAAATGCCGTTGGATAGCCATAAACATTATAACTCTGGCTTCTGTTCATTGCATCCTCATTCTTATCGGCAATCATGGAAACAAAATAAAAATGCTCATTGGAATTGTGCAGTTCATACAGCATCTCTGAAACAGCAGGACATGCATGACAGTCTGTTGTTGTAAGATATTCGCAGAAAACACCATCTGCATGAGCAACCACTGGAATAAATGAAATAAAGGAGAGAGCCAGCAGAGCCACAAGCCACTTCATCTTCTTCTTTTAATTGCAATCGCCACAGCAATAATGGAAGCAATCATCAATGGAAGTTCAATGAATGGTGTGGAATTGTTTTCATTCTCCTGTGTTGATGCATTTATTGTTGCATTCCATACCTCATTTCCATCCACAATTATATCAACCTCAACGCTTTCCTCCGGCATTGTGAAATTCCCCACCCATTCATCTCCCTGTTTTTCAAGCACCACAAAATAACATGCCTCTGCCGTGCAGTATTTAAGCTTTACATCCGTGGCATTGTCTGCTGTAACATGAAATGTTACCTTCTCCCCTACCTTCGGATGTTCTGGAGAGTATGTAACATTAACTGCAGCATTTGATGTCATGCCTGCGAATATCAGGGCCAAGAAGATTATCGCCATTACTCTTCTCATGTCAATCCACCTTGTAAACCAAAACTGAATCACTCACTCCATTATAATCCTTATCATACCCCCTGGCAATTATCTCTGTAAATCCGAAGTCCTTCACCTCTTTATTGTCATAGTCAACATTCCATTTCCATTCAAATGGTGGCTGTGTATCAATATGGGTTAGTTTCAATCCACATCCACAGGTAAGAGGAAGATAGAACTCCACCTTGGTTATGTAATCAGGTGCTGCAACCCTAACATTGACATTTCTTATTATAATCCTGCCAATTATGGGCATCACTCTCACTCCAAAAATGTATATTCCATTTCTGGGAGTTATTATTCTGAATTTATTGAACAGTGGTTTTACCAGTGGCATACTCACTGTTAGTGTTGCAGGCTCACTTTTTGCTCCATGCTCATCTGTTGCAATGACTTTAACAGTATATGTTCCCTTGCTGCTCCATGAATGCTGTGCATCTATGCTCTCTC